>NZ_SCMZ01000008.1:0-107625 GCF_005503285.1 Sphingomonas sp. 2SG | reverse complement strand
CCCTCTGGCCTGGCCTCCGGCCCGCCCCCTGACTTGTCCGTAATCGCCGCAATGCCACCCTTATCATCCAGTGCCGGCCCGCTCCCCGCAGCCCCGGCGACCGCCCGGCGATCGGGGCGGCACACGTCGGCGCGTCCTACTCAATCGCGTGGCGTGAAAAAAGTCCTGTGCAGGAAGCGCTTGAGCAGCACCGCCTGCCAGCGGTGCTCGGCCGCCTCCTTGGCCACCTTGGCCATCCGCCGCGCCCGCATCCGCACCGACGTGGTGAGATATTTCGGGTCGATGTTCCGGCTGGAATCGATCCGGAGATATTTGGCGAAATACGGATAGTCCCTGAGGAAATCGACATAGACCTGCCGGTGGCTCGGGTCCCACGGTCCGTTGGTGGTGTTCCACGGTTTGACCGGGCCGGTGAAATGGACGATCCGCGCCCCGAGCGAACGATCGAGATCGGCGAGCCGGAACCAGGTCGAATAATTGTAGCGCGGATGCATCATCTCGCGCTGCGACCCGACCACCGCGTTGAGCGCGCTCTGGTCGTGATGCTTGCAGCGTTCGGGGTTCTCGGCGAGGAAGCGCAGCGCCTGCGTCGTGAACGTCCGCCACGCCTCGCGCTGTGCCATCATCACGCCGGCGTTGAAATAATCCGCGACCCGGTCGATGCCGATGCCCTTCAGATAGGATTGCGGATTGGCGTAGCGGCCGCCGTTGTCGAGCCGGTCGGCCCCCGCCAGCAACGTGCCCGGCGGGCAGTCGTGCGCGATCAGCGGCGCGACCGGACCGACGATCTGGACGTCGCCGTCGATATAGATGACCGTCTCATATTGCGCCGGGATCTCCGCCTCGACCGCGAGCCGGCCCAGGGTCGAGCTCGGGCAATGCAGGTCGGGCAGGCGGTCGACGCTGTCGGGGATGAAGCGGCGGCTGTCGAGGAAGCGGAAGTTGAACCGCGCCCCGCCGAGTGCCGCCTGGATCGCCGCCTGTTCCTCGTCGGGGATGTCGATCAGATAGATGATGATGTCGGCGATCGCGACGACATCGGGTTGCGCGGCGAGCTGCGAGGCGGCGATCATCGCCTGGCCGACATAGCCGCGGTCGCTCACGAAGGTGATGACCCGGGTGATCCCCGGCCTGTTACACTCGGGTGTCCCCAGGGTTAGCTTGTTCACCGGTACACTCCTGACTGGCGCATCGGGCCGGCGCCGAGCCGACCTCACGTCGCGACCAGCATGGCACGACGGGCATCCCGCGGTGCGCCGCGTTCATGTCCCCCTATGGTCGACGCAGGTCAATAATTAGTAAGCGCCCGTTTTGGCACGGGTTCGGCCCACGAGGATAGCCTTGGGCGACAGGCGATGCTACGGTTTTGTTGCCTGC
This sequence comes from Sphingomonas sp. 2SG, assembly GCF_005503285.1. NCBI lineage: Bacteria > Pseudomonadati > Pseudomonadota > Alphaproteobacteria > Sphingomonadales > Sphingomonadaceae > Sphingomonas > Sphingomonas sp. 2SG. Next base: position 106,248 of record NZ_SCMZ01000008.1, on the reverse strand, counting down.
TATCAGGTCGACGGACGGTGCGCGTCCATCGTGCGACGGCGTCGCCTTCTTCGGGAAGGGTGCGGTCAGGCGATGGTCCCGCGCCCCGATAAGGGTCTGCAATGGTCGTTCTAGCAATCTTCTGGCTGTTGTTCTTCGCCGCGGCGGTGTCGGGTATCCGCTGGACGCTGTATCTGTTCTTCGCCAGCCTCGCCTTCGGCTCGCTCGCCATCCTGCCCGTCAACCTGACCGGGGGCACCACCTTCCTGCCGCACACCGCCTGTTCGGCGTTGCTCTGCATCCGCTCGTTCATCGCCTGCCGCAAACCGCACCTGCTGATCGACGGGCTGCTCGACTATAACAAGCTTGGCCTGCTCACCGCCTTCATCGTCTACGGGCTGATGGTCACCTATACCGCGCCATTCCTGTTCCACGGTGCGCCGATCATGGGGCTCAACAACATCACGCGCAGCCCGCTGGGCTTCGGCTCGGGCAATATCACCCAGCCGCTCTACCTGCTCGCCGCATTCGCGATCACCATCTCCATCTACCAGCTGCTGCTGCAGACCGACACGCGGCGCATGGTCTATCAGGCGATCTTCGTCGGTGGCGCGATGGCGCTCATCGCCGGGATGATCGACATGGCGACCGCGGGTTCGGGCATGCTCGCGCCGCTGCGCACCGCGACCTATGTCATCATGGATGGCGACGACGTCGGCGGCATGCGCCGCGTCATCGGCTTCAACACCGAAGCCTCGGCCTATGGCGCGCTGGTGCTGTCGTTCGGTGCCATCATCTACTTCACGCGGATCGGCGAGGCGCTGGGCGGCATCTATGCCAAGATCCAGACGCCGATGGCGCTCGCGCTGATCGCGTTCACCGTGCTGTCGACCTCGTCCGCCGCTTTCCTGGGACTGGGCATCCTCGGCGTCTTCGCGGTCGTCGCCAACGTCATGGCATTGCGCCACCCCGCCGACGAGAAGCGGGCATTGATCCAGCTGCTCGTGATCGGTGCCGCGGGACTGATCGTCGCGGCGCTGGTGGTGGCGACGCCGAGCATGTTCAACGGCGCGGTCGAACTCGTCGACAGCCTGATCTTCAAGAAGACGTCGAGCAGCTCCTATTCGGAGCGCAGCAGCTGGAACCTGGTCAGCCTCGAAGGCCTGGTCGCCACCGGCGGCTATGGCGTCGGCGTCGGTTCGACCCGCGCATCGAGCTGGCCGGTCGCGGTGCTGAGCAGCACCGGCGTCATCGGCGGCCTGTTGATGGCGCTGTTCTTCCTGCGGCTGCTGACGCTGGGCCTGCGCAATGCCAGCGACGAGATCCGCCGGGTGGTGATCGGTGCGCGCTACAGCCTCGCGGTCTGCCTCGTCCCCAGCGCGGTGGCGGGCACGCTGGTCGATTTCGGCGCGTTCAACGCGACGCTGTTCGCGATCACCACCGCGCTGCCGACGCTGATCCCGGTGGCGACGCGCCGGCGACGCGTGCCGCGGGCGCCGCGCGTGCAGGCCAATGCCGTGGCGCAGCGTTGAGGCCGGGCCGAGATACGGGTGGCGGCACCGCGCCGGGTGGCGCCGGTGTGCATACCTGTTATCAACACCCGATCGTTAATCCTGTCCTGATCCGGGGTAATCCACCTTTGATCTCACGGCCGTAGCACAGGAAGATCCAACGCATGAGCAGGCGCATTCTGGTAACCGGCGGGGCGGGATATATCGGTAGCCATACCTGCAAGGCGCTCGCGGCGGAGGGGTTCCTGCCCGTCACCTACGACAATCTCAGCCTGGGCGATCCGGCGCGCGTGCGCTGGGGACCGTTGGTCGAGGGCGACGTCCGCGATGCCGCTGCGGTCGCCCGCGCGATCGCCGATCACGACGCCGAGGGCGTGATCCATTTTGCCGCGGACGCCTATGTCGGTGAATCCGTCGCCGACCCCGCGCGCTATTACGACAATAACGTCGGCGGCATGATCGGCCTGCTCGCCGGCATGCGCACGGCAGGATGCGCCCGGATCGTCTTCTCGAGCACCTGCGCGGTCTATGGCGACCCGACGACGCTGCCGATCTCCGAGGACACGCTGCCGGCACCGGTCAATCCCTATGGCCGGACCAAGCTCATCGGCGAAGGGATGCTCGCCGATTATGCCGCCGCCTACGGCCTCGACTTCGTCGCCTTGCGCTATTTCAACGCGAGCGGCGCCGACCTCGACGGCGAGCTGGGCGAGGATCGCGAGTACGAACCGCATCTCATCCCGCGCGCGATCCTTCATTTGCTCGGCCATCTCCCCGATTTCCAGGTGTTCGGCAGCGACTTCCCGACCCCCGACGGCACCGCGATCCGCGACTATATCCATGTCGCCGACCTCGCCCGCGCGCACGTGCTGGCGGTGCAGCGGCTGCTCGCCGGCACCGGCGGACGGCGCATCTTCAATCTCGGCTCGGGCGTCGGCCATTCTGTCGCCGAGGTGCTCGCCGCGATCGCCGCGGTGTCCGGCCGGCCGCTCGCCACGCCGACCGGCAACCGCCGCCCCGGCGACCCGCCGCAGCTCGTCGCCGACGTCGCGGTCGCGCGCGACGACCTCGGCTTCACCGCGCGCCATTCGGCCTTGCGCGACATCATCGCCTCGGCCTGGCAATGGCACGTCAAGACCCATCGCGAGGCCGTGTCATCCTGACGCCGGCCGCCTCCATCCGCTCCTCGGGGACCGATCATGCATCTTGAGAAACGCATCCTCATCACGGGCGGCGCCGGCTTCCTCGGCTCGCATCTGTGCGACATGATGCTCGCCCGCGGCCATCGCGTCCTGTGCGTCGACAATTTCTTCACCGGCACGCAGCGCAACGTCGATCATCTGCGCGACAATTCGCGCTTCGAGCTGATGCGCCACGACGTCAGCTTCCCGCTGTTCGTCGAGGTCGACGAGATCTACAATCTCGCTTGCCCGGCGAGCCCGATCCACTATCAGCGCGATCCGGTGCAGACCACCAAGGTCAGCGTCGTCGGCGCGATCAACATGCTCGGCCTTGCCAAGCGCACCAAGGCCAAGATCTTCCAGGCCTCGACCTCGGAAGTCTATGGCGACCCCAGCGTCCACCCGCAGACCGAGGATTATTGGGGCAACGTCAACCCGATCGGCATCCGCTCCTGCTACGACGAGGGCAAGCGCTGCGCCGAGACCTTGTTCTTCGACTATCGCCGCCAGCACGGCCTGACGATCAAGGTCGCGCGGATCTTCAACACCTACGGGCCGCGCATGCACCCCAATGACGGGCGCGTCGTGTCGAGCTTCATCGTCCAGGCGCTGCGCGGGCAGGACATCACTATCTTCGGCTCGGGCGAGCAGACCCGGTCGTTCTGCTATGTCAGCGACCTGCTCGCCGGGTTCGTCACGCTGATGGACACGCCGAACGACGTCACCGGCCCGATCAACATCGGCAATCCGGTCGAGTTCACGATGCTGGAGCTGGCGACGCTGGTGATCGAGCTGACCGGCTCGCGCTCCAGGATCGTCCACATGCCGCTGCCCGCCGACGATCCGCGCCAGCGCCGCCCCGACATCAGCCTCGCGCGCGAGAAGCTCGACTGGGAACCCAAGATCCAGTTGCGCGAGGGTCTCGAGAAGACGATCGCCTATTTCGACGCTCAGCTCGCCGGTTACGCCCAGCACCAGCGGGCCGATCCATGATAGGACGAAATCACCGTCGCCGTGGCGGCGTGACGCTTGCAAATCCCGCGCCGGCCATGCCATGGATCATCGCTTAGCCAGGCGACTTGAAGGTGTTGGTAATCATAGCATTACCATAACAAGCAAGTTGCCGCGATCCAGCGAGCTAAACGGTTAGGACCAAAACGGGCGTGCGCACGATAGACCAGTATGTATTGTGCCGGCCGCATGACGCGGGACTACATATCCGTCAGGAACGGGATCGCCGACATGACTGAGGGGATGCCGTCGATCCGGGCCAGCATCGTCGTCATCAACCACAATTACGGCGAATTCCTCGCCACCGCGATCGACAGCGCGCTGGCGCAGGATCATGCCGATGTCGAAGTGGTCGTGGTCGATGACGGCTCCACCGATCATTCGGCCGCAATCATCGCCGGCTATGGCGACCGCATCCGGGCGGTGATGAAGGCGCAGGGCGGCCATGTCGAGGCGGTCAATGCCGGCTACGCCGCCTCGTCGGGCGACGTGGTGCTGTTCCTCGACGCCGACGACCTGATCCATCCCGACTGCCTGCGCCGCGCGCTGGCGATGCTCCAGCCAGGCGATTCCAAGGTGCAGTTCCGGCTGGCGACGCTGGACCGCACCGGCGCCGACCAGAACATGCCGTTCCCGCATTTCCCGCCCAATTTCTCCGCCGACGACGTGTTGCGCGGCGCGGCGCGCTCGGGCTGGTATCCCTGGACGGTGTCGACCGGCAACGTCTTCGTCCGCGGCTTCCTCGACCGGGTGATGCCGATCGATGCCAAGACGGTCTATCGGTCGCCGGACGGCTATCTTAGCAAGCTCGCGCCGCTCTACGGGCCAGTGCGCTCGCTGCGCGAAGTGCTTGGCGGCTATCGCGTCCACGGCCAGAACGCCTGGGCGAGTTCGCAGAAGACGTGGAGCGCCGATACCGCGCTGCGCTGGCTCGCGTTCGACCGGGTGCTCGAACGCGCCTTCGTCAGCGCGGCGCAGACGCAGGGCGTCGCGGTGCGCCAGCCGCTGCTGCGCTCGTTCCAGGCGCTCGAATATCGCATGCAGGCGCTGCGCTTCGCCGATCCGGACAAGCGCCCGCCCGACAGCCGCCAGACGGTGATGACCGACGCCGTCCACTGGCTGGTCGAGCTCCACCCGTTCGGCTGGCCGGGCAGCGTCGCGCGGTTCGGCTGGCTGGCGTTCCTCGGCTATGCGCCGCGCCGGCTGGTCGAACGCCAGGTGCGCAAGGCGCGCACCCAGACCAACCGCTCGCTATTCTGGCGCTCGATGCTATCGCTGACCCGCAAGTTCGAATAGGGGCGGCGCCGGTCCGGTCCGCCCGGACCGGCGCCAGCGGCTCACCGCCCGATCGAGGTATAGGCGAAGCCGAGCGCGGCGATCTCGGCGGGGCGGTAGACGTTGCGCAGGTCGACCAGCACCGGGGCCGCCATCGTCCGCTTCAGCCGCTCGAAGTCGAGCGCGCGGAACGCATCCCATTCGGTGACGATCACCACCGCGTCGCTGCCCGTCGCGGCGTCATAGGCGTCGCTGCAATAGGTGATGTCGGGCAGCGTCGCGCGTGCCGCGGCCATGCCTTCTGGATCATAGGCGCGTACCGTCACGCCGGCATCGTGCAGCGCCTGGACGATCGCGATCGACGGCGCATCGCGCATGTCGTCGGTATTGGGCTTGAAGGTCAGGCCGAGCAGCGCGACCGTCTTGCCGCGCGGCGCATCGCCGAGCATCGCGATCACCTTGCGGCCCATCGCGCGCTTGCGGCTGTCGTTGACCTTGACCACCGCCTCGACGATCTGGATCGGGCTGTCGTGGTCCTCGGCGGTCTTGAGCAGCGCGAGCGTGTCCTTGGGGAAGCACGAGCCGCCATAGCCGGGGCCGGCGTGCAGGAACTTCTTGCCGATGCGGTTGTCGAGGCCGATGCCGCGGCTGACGTCCTGGACGTCGGCGCCGACCGCCTCGCACAGATTGGCGATCTCGTTGATGAAGGTGATCTTGGTCGCGAGGAAGGCATTCGCCGCATATTTGATCAGTTCGGACGTGCGCCGGCCGGTGAACAGGATCGGGCTCTCGTTGAGGTAGAGCGGGCGGTAGACCTCGCGCATCACCTTGCGCGCGACCTCGTCGTCGGTGCCGATGACGATCCGGTCGGGGCGGGTGAAATCGCCGATCGCGGCGCCTTCGCGCAGGAATTCGGGGTTGGAGACGACCGCCACCGCGACGTCGGGGCGCTTCTCGCGCAGGATCGCCTCGACCTTGTCGCCGGTGCCGACCGGCACGGTCGATTTGGTGACGACGACGGTCGGCCCGGTCACCGCCGCGGCGATCTCCTCGGTCGCGGCGAAGACGTAGCTGAGGTCGGCATGGCCGTCGCCGTGTCGCGCCGGCGTGCCGACCGCGATGAAGATCGCATCGGCGCCCGCCACCGCCGCGGCAAGATCGGTGGTGAAGCGCAGCCGGCCGGCCGCAACGTTGGCGGCGACCAGCGCGTCCAGTCCGGGCTCGAAGATCGGCATCCGCCCCGCCTCGAGCGCGGCGATCTTGTCGGCCGCCTTGTCGACGCAGATCACATCATGACCGAAGTTGGACAGGCAGGCACCCGAGACGAGGCCGACATAGCCCGAACCGATCATAGTAATACGCATAGAGCCTCATCGTCTGGGGGACCGCCGCAGCAACGATGCGGCGTGCAACGACCTCTAACAAAAGGGGAAAGCTTAGAGAACGCGCGATTGCTGTCCTATTTTGGGCAGGGATCAGCGGATCAGGCGACGCATCGGCGGGATTTGGTCGAGAATCAAGACACACAGCGCCGATGCCAGCACCGCGAGCAGCGCGTTGCCGAGGCAGGCGGCGAGCGTCGCCTGACCCAGCAGGCGCGCCGCGAGGTCGAGGAACAACAGGTGCACGACATAGAGGCCGAGGCTGAGCCGCGCAAGCCGCGCGAACAGCGGCGACAGGCGCAAGGTCGACGGGATCGCCAGCGCGACGAGGAAGGCGGCGATGCCATAAGGGATCGTCATCAGCGTGTCGTCGGTGAAACGCGGGAAGGGGATGGTGCCGACCGCGACCAGCGCCGCGACCTCGGAGAGTTGCAGCAGCGCGGCGACGGCGAACACTGCCAGCGCAAGGCGTAGCGGAATATGACGGCCGCGATCGCGCAGCCACGCACCCGCGGTGACGAACAGCAGGCCGAAGAAGGGGCCGTTGCGCGTGTTGAACGGCGGCTTCGGCAAATGGAGCAGCAGGCGCAACGGCCCGAAGGCGAACGCCAGCGCATAGAAGACGAGCGCCAGCGCGAGCACCGCGCCCCAGCCGAGCCGGCTGCGCACGACGGCAAACAGCACGCCGGCGACGCCCAGCGCGGGCAGGAACCAGAGATGCTGGCCGTCGAGACCGGTGATCAGCAGCCGCACGATCATCGCCGGCGAGCGCAATTCGGCGAGCGAGTCCTGGAAATAGAGGATGTAGACCAGCGCCCAGATCAAGAAAGGCGGCGCGAGCCTGACGAGCAGGCGCAATGCGGTCCGCTCGGGCGAGCGTTGCGGCATGAAATAGCCGAAGGCGACGAAGAAGAAGGGCACTGCGAAGCGCGACAGCAATGCGATCACGTCGGCCGCGACCGGCGCGTCCTGGGCGCCGTTGGACACCGCATGGATCAGCACCACCGCGACGAAGGCGACCAGCCGCATCAGGTCGATGCCGGCGAGGCGGATCGTGCCGTCTGGCGGCGTCACCGGGGAAGCGTCGATTGCCGTCGCGATGGCCGATCCCTTTCCGCTCAAGCCTCGCATCGACCGGCGGCCGGACCGGCCCGACACGGCGTCGGCACGATCTGGACGGGGAGATGCCAAGCACTGCCAACAGGTTGGCGGCAAAGGTTAGCATAACCCGGCGACGGACCGGCAAGCTTTTGCGAAAGGTGGCGCGATAAACGGCTAAGCGACTGGGATCGCCCCGGTAATTTTACCGGGCAGCGTCAGTCCTTGTAATAATTGCGATACGCGCGCCGCCTTCTGCGCCTCGACCGTCGGTTCAGCAAAACCACGATCAGACTTAATCCGACCAGCGCCGCGATTATGATGAGGGTAGGAACCGACATGCTCACGATTAATCAAAGGCTCCCTCGTGAACGCGTTGCCGCATCTAACAATGATGCGCTGCGATATGCAACGCCAAATCGCCTCGCACCGTGTTCAACAATGGGAAAGCATTCGACCCGATAGCGGCCAATAGCGACACTTGACCAGGCCAGTTTTGGTAAATGCAAAATAAACGCGCGGCGCACACGAAGGTGGTCCCGCCATTCAAACAGCATGAACCGGTCGAGACCATTATAGCGCGATCGCGATCCGCGCCTTGAGCAATGCACGATCAATATTCGCGGTGACCAGATACGGGCGGACCCGATCCGGGATTAATGCTCATGTACGGCACTGCGGCATTTCGAGGGATCATGGCCGTTTCGGATAGGGTCGGGCGACTTGGCGCGACGGGGTCGGGCAGCGTACACAATGTCCGTCGACCTCGATCGTCTTGGCAGTCATGCGAAACCCTGCGGCGCCGGCGGCAACGCTGATGATATTCGCCGCGGTATGGCCCCTGATCGGCGTGGATTGCCCGCACCTCTGGCAGACCAGGGTGATACGCGGCTGATATTGCTCGCCTTCTATCGCCCGATTGTCGGTCGGCTGGACGAGGTTGGCCTGCATCAGGATATCGAGGATGCGATAGACGCTCGCCGCGGCGGGTTCAGCGTTCACCTTGGTCGAGGCGGTGGCGAGCGCGAAGATCTGGTCGCGCGCATCGGCATGCGCCGCCTCCTGCGCGGGCGACACCATGGCGCCGTCGCCCGCCGCGGCACCGCCACGCCGACGGCGCAGCTTGGCGGCGATGCCGAGCACCATCGATTCACCGCCCTGCGGCCGGCCGGCGACCTGCCAGAGCAGCAGCACCGTCGCGCCGAACGCCAGTGCGCCGAGCGCGGCGAGCGCGGCGAGCGCCACCGTCAGCCACGGCCGCGACAGATCGGTCGGGAGCAGCTGCGCCACCGGGAAGACGACCGCCCCCATCACCAGGCAACCGAGGATCGGGCGCAGGATCGCCTTGAGCTGCGCCCAGACCGGCAGGTCGATGGCGTCGCGCGCGGCGCGCACCGCCATCCCGGCCAGCACCAGCGCGGCGGCCGCCCGCGCGGCCGCGATCCCCGGGATCAGGAAGAACCAGGCGCCGGCAATGACCAACGGCACCTTGACGAGGAAGTCGGTGAGTTGGCGGTTGAAGATCAGCGTCGAGCGGCGCAGCGCCAGCGCCAGCGCGTTGAGCGGCGTCCACAACAGGCCGGGAATGCCGGCGAGCGCCAGCCATTGCAGGATCGGCGCGACCATGTCCCATTTCGCGCCGAGCGCGAGGCTGACGACGGGATGGGCGAGCAGGGCGGTGCCGGCGAGGATCGGAAAGCCGAGCAGTGCGACCGCCGCGAAGGTCTTGAGATAGGCCTGGCGCAGCCGCTCGGGATCGTCGCGCACCGCGACCAGCCCCGCCGACAGCGGCCCGAGGATCGGCGTCAGCAGCACCTGGCCGGGGATCGACGCCAGACTGTCCGCCATGGTGAAGCGGCCGACCGTCGCGGTCGGCGCGAGCCGGCCGAGCACCAGCCGGTCCATCTGCCAGGCGAAGGCGGAGAACAATTGCGCGCCGCTCAGCCAGCTCAGGAAATTGCGGAACAGCCGCCAGTCCTTGAGCGAGAAAGTGGGACGATAGGGGGCAAGGACGAACGACATCAGCGACGCCGTCACCGGCGACAGGATGGTGCCGAGCGCCAGCGCCCAATAGCTGCCCGTCGCCACCGCGACGCCGATCGACACGCACAGCGAGACGACCTTGCCGAGCAATTCGGTGGCGACGGTCCGGCGGAAGTCGAGATCGCGATTGTACAGCGCCAGCCGCGGGTTGCTGATGCCGCGGAACGCCGGCGCCAGCGCCAGCGCGGCGATCAGCGGCAGCAATCGTGCGTCGCCATAGACCATCGCGAAGGGCCAGGCCGCCGCGCCGATCAGGATCGCCAGGACGACGCCGCGCAGCACGCTGAGCGTGAAGGCGGTGTCCATCATCGTCCGGGTGATGTCGCGTTCGACGAGCAGCACCTGCGACACCGGCAGTTCCATCACCGCCTCGACGATGAAGATCAGGCTCATCGCGATGCTGATCAGGCCGAAGTCGGCGGGCTGCAACAGCCGCGCCAGCACGATCAGCGCGACGAGATCGATCAGCCGCGACAGCAATCGCCCGCCGACCGCGAGGATCGAGGCGAGCGCGGTGCGATGCGAGGCGGTCGCCGCGACGGCGGTGGTGCGGGTGGCGGCGGCCGGGGCGGGGACGCCCGCCGATCCTAGCGCCACGTCAGGACCGCGCCGCAAGAGAAAGGGGTGTCCCGGGGACGGGGCGCACGGCCGCAACGAACGCCAATACTCTCTGCTCCGATGATGACATCGACGGACCGGGACCGACGTGATCCTGGACCGCAAGCCGCGCCGCAGCCGCTTAGCGCATTGATTAGCGGTTCCTTCATCGTCTGTCACCCGCATTGAACCATTGCTTTCGGCGCGGCGCTGGCCTGATATGGGGCCATAAGCACGATGCAGGTGCGCGCCGCACCGCGGCCGACGGGAGAGGAATGCAGACGACGGCCGAGCAACAGCACCCGACCCGCCGCCTCTGGTATAGTTAACGCCTGTTGACCAAGAACAGATCGGCAAGACACGTGCGCTGCAATAGCGCGATCGCAGTCCCGGCAGGGTCCAGACGCGCGGGATCGGCCATGAGTGTTATCGTCGCGGTCTTTCTGTTCATCACTGTTGCCACAACGGTTGCGAATAAGCTGGTACGGCCGGTGAACATCGTTCACACTGTCTTTACCTTTTTTGGCTTAGAGCTATATCCAGAAGATTAGGGTGCGATATGGCGATAACTGCTCAGATCATCAGTGACGACCGCAGCTCGGAACGGTTCCCGGCCGGGCTCAACGCGACACTGCGCGACCAGGTGACGCGTCCCCACGACGTGATGATCGACGATCTGTCGCTGACCGGCTTTCGCCTGTCGGGCGGCCCGGCGATGGCGCTAGGCAGCGAGGCGTCGATCGGCTTCGCCGGCATCGGCGTGCATCAGGCGCGGGTGACGCGCCAGGACGGCGACGTCTATGGCTGCGAGTTCGTCACGCCGATCACGCAGGAGATGCTGACCCGCGCGCTCACCGCCGGCCCGGTCGCGCCGATCGCCTTCCCGACCGCGGCGGGCCCGTCGTTGCTCGACCACGTTCCCGAACCTTATGTCGAACCCTATTCGGGCCGCACCAAGCTGGCGATCGCGACGGTCGCGGCCGCCGCTGGCTGGGCGGTCGCAGCCGGCCTGTATTTCGCGCTGACCTGAGCGTCGAGGGCGGGGGATGACCCGCCCGCCCCCGCACCGTCAGAAGCGCAGCACGGCCGATGCGGTCACGTTGCGCCCGGCGAAGGTCCGCGCGCTGGCGATGCCATCCGCCGGAATATAGTCCCGGGGACGGCCGACCTCGGTAACCGCGGTCACGTTGAACAGATTCTGGGCGTTCAGCCCCAGCCGGATCGTCGGCGTCACGTCGACCGACGCGAAGCCGTTGGTCAGCACGTAACCCGGCATCTTCAGCGTATTGGAGTCACCCGCATAGGATGACGTCGTGCCGGTGACGTTCAGGCCGACGACGAAGCGGCCGGTATCGATCGACGGCGTCGCCTGGAAGACGATCGCGGCCTGGCGATAGGGGATGTGCCCGTCGAGCGTCGGATCGACCTCGCTCTCAGAAATGCGGGCATGGGTATAGGTCGCCCCGCCGAGCAGGTGGAAGATGCCGCGATCGAACCCGCCTTCGAATTCGACGCCGTAGGACCGGTAATGGTTCTTGACGAGCATCTGCACCGGGACGGCGATCTCGTTGGTCTCCGCGGTGAGCGCGCGGAAGGCGGTGAGGTTGGCGAAGAGCGGACCGGAGCGGAGCTTGATGCCGAGATCCTGCTGGTCGACGAAATTGACCGCGACCTCGTCGGCGATGCTGCCGTCCGCGCGGACGCCGCCCCCGAACAGCAGATGGTCGGCGTTGAAGCGCGCGCCGCGGCTCACCCGCCCGAACACCGCGACATCATGGACGATCTCGTAATTCACGCCGACCGAATAGGTGAGGTAGGATTTGCGGTAATCGACGGGCTGCGCCGCGTTGAGGTCGACGACGGGAACGCGCCGTTCGGGCGTCTGGATACGCCCGTCCTGGTTGACGTCGATCATGCCCGGGCGGCTGGGGCCAGCATAGAAGCCGTTGGCCGACGAAATGTTGTAGCGGATGCTGCCGCCGACGTTGAGCCCGCCGATCTGGAAATTGGCGCCGAAATAGGGCGCGTCGATATTATAGTCGACGTCGTAGAAACGCTGGCAGCAATTGCCGAATATGGGTTCGCCATAAGCGATCAGCCCGTTCTGCGTCACCGGCTGGCCGGCGCTGTCGTAGACGTCGAGCAAGGCGGCGCGATGGCCCTTCGCCTCCTCGAGATAGCTGTTCCAATGCCAGTCCATGCTGACCTTCTGGAACGACTTGAAATAGCCGAGCGCGATGCTGCCCTTGAAGGCGCCGAGATGATAATCGCGGGTCAGCGACAGGATGTTGGTCGCATTGGTGAAATCGTTGAGCGTCACGCCGAAGGTCAGCGCGTAGAGGCCCAGGCCGTTGCCGTTGAGCCGGGTCGGGTCGGCGATCGCCCGACCGGCGTTCGGCCCGCTGGCATAGGCCACCGTCGCGCCCGCTTCGCCGATCCTGCCCGCCAAGGTTGCTAGCGGCGCCACATCCGCCGGGAAGGAGGTGATGACGCTGCCCGAATTGCTGGCGACGTTGAACATGTCGCTGAAATTGAAGCCGTCGCCCAGGTCGAACGACACCTGCGCGCCACCGCCGCGGGTCTTGATGCGATAGCCGTCGGCAAGGTCGGAGGCGATCCGGTTGCCGTCATGACCGATCGCGGTGTCGCTGCGGAAATAGGGCGACAGGGTCGTGCCGGACCGCAGATCGAAATCGGGGAAGCTCTCGTAGACCGGCTTGTCCGCGGTGCCGGTGATGCGGGCCGGCGTCGGCATGTAGAGCGGCGAGCGATCGTCGAGAACCTTGACGCTCAGCCGGATGAAGCCGTTGTCGAACTTGCGCGTGACATTGGCCTTAAACTGGCCGCCGCGCTCGGCGGTATAGCCCGTGTTCCTGAGCCCCTTGCCGATGCGGTAGAAGCCGCCGACGTGGAAGGTCCAGTCGTGGCCGATCGGTGCGCCGTAATCGGCATCGAGCCGGGTCCGGTCGAAGTCGACGCCGCGGCTGAAGCCGATCGACCCGCCGGCGACGTCGCCGGTCTTGCTGATGAAGTTGATCACCGCGCCGGGGGCGTTGCTGGTGAAGGTCGACGCCGATCCGCCGCGCAGCACCTCGACGCGCTGGATGTTGTAATCGGGACGCAGGAAGGTGTCGGCGGTGGCGAAGGCGATGTCGCCGAAATCGAGCAGCGGCAGGCCGTCTTCCTGGAACTGGACGAACTTGGCCCCGCCGCTGGCGGAGGGCAGGCCGCGCACCGCAATATTGGCATTGGTCTCGCCGCCCGACGATTCCGACCGCAGACCGGGAATGTTGCGCAGCAGATCGGCACTGCCCAGCGGCGCGAGCCGGACGAGGTCGGTGGCAGCGACCGCGCTGATCGAGATGCTGGTGGTCAGCCGGCGCCGTGGGCGCGCCGTCCCGGTGACGATGATGTCCTTGTCGGGCGGCAAGGTCTCGTCAGCGGATGCCGGCGTGGCGGATGCCGGGGCATCGGATACCGGCACGGTGGTTTGCGCCGAAGCGCCCTGCGAGATCAACGCGATCGCAGCCACACCGACCAGCAAACGGGACGTAACGTTCATTCGAATACCTCATGCGGCGCCGAAACCTCCTTCGGCCGCATCAATTATAGAGGGGGCGGGCGACGCTGATCGGGCATCGGCCAGGCGCGAAACCGCGATCGGCCCGCCATCGACGCCGATGGTCTTGGGAACGTTAGCGCTATCGAAGAATATAAATTCTGCGTCCGGCGCGCCGCGGCGCCGTCACGCAAGGCCGGCCGCCGGCGCACGGGGGCGCGGCGGTCAGCGATTATGCGATGATATTCGAATGCCCCGACGGGGACGTGGCGGTCCGGCTGGTCGGTCCGCCGGTAGCCGGCTTCAGGCCGCGGGCGATCGGCGCAGCAGGGTGATGATCATGTCGGCCACGCTCAGTGCGATCAGCACCGGAATGCCGACGACCATGCTGGCGGTCTCGATCACATAGCCCCTCACGTCGCCTCTCCCACCCTCGCCGGTATCGTCCGGTCGCCGTCGCGCAATTGGGTCTCGCGCATGCGTGCGGCCCGCCGTCCCGATCGCGCATCGAATAGCACGGCGATGGCGAAGGTGGCCAGCAGCGAAAACAGTACCGACGCAAGATACGTCAAGTAACCGCCGCCCAGGCGGCTCCATGCGAACGCGAGAATATAGGTCAGCCAAACGCTCCCAATATAGCAATACAAAGTCTGCCGGCCGACGCAGGCGAGGGCGCGCATCGGCGCCCATTCCGGCAGCCGGCGGCTGAGCGTCAGCAATCCGCAGTAGAACAGGATCACGACCGGTGCATGGACGAGCCGCAAGGTGCCCAGATTACCCTTGGACGTCAGCAGCCAATAGCGGGGGATCGCCTCTTCGACGTGGAGCAGCTTGGCGACCGCGAAGGCGGCGGCAGCAACGCCGACGACGACGGTGATCCATCTGTGCGCCTCGAGCAGCCGGAACAGGGGGACATGGGCTCGGGCAGAGCCCAGAATCAACGGTATGAAGAACAGAAGCTGCCAGGCGGCCGGATTGAACTTCCACTCGACGAGCCTGGGGTCGAGGAGAAGGGTGGCGGTCGCGAGTTGCGAGAGCAGCCACAGCGTCACGGACAGCGCGGCCAAAGCGGCCGGCGAGCGACGATGGAGCCACAAGGCGGCGGGCGTGAGCAGCATGAAGATCACGTAGAGCTGCAGCACGTCGAGCAGCGCCGGCGCCCTGAGCAGGGCGACGAACATCAGCAGCCCCGAGAGGGGGGCGTCGAACAGGAAACCGGCGTCCCAGGCGACCGCCTCCCACCGCTGCATGAGCAGCAGGACGGGGGCGACCCCGACGAGCAGCAGCAGATTGTCGATGTAGAGGGTGCGGGCACGCGCCAGGACCGCATGCGCCGGCCGCGGCTTCCGCTGATACACCATCCCAACCATATAGCCGGACATGATCACGAAGATCGACGCCGACGACGAATATCCGAGCGCGGTCGGCGTCGGAATGCCAAATCCCTTGAGGCCGTAGATCCGGAAAGCGACGGTGATGTGGTTGATGGCGATGATCAGCATCGCCGCGCCGCGTACGATATCAATACGCGTTTCGCGCGGGACGCCGTTCGCCTGCATATGTATTGCCCCCCGACGACGGATGACCGCGCGACATCCATCCGCGGCCTTCGCATTATTGCATTTTAACGCACGGTTGCGCGATCGTCACCCATCAACGTCGACCGGCATGCCGCCGGTGTCCCGATCGGGGGCGGCACCGCCTTCCGTCACCGGCAGGCGTCCGGCCGCCGGCAGGCGACCGGTGTCCGCCCGCTCCCGGTCCGACGCCAGCACGCTGTCGGCCGCGACCAGCCGTTCGGCGCGCGCGACCTCCGCGGCGAAGTCGCGCAGGAAATTGGCGCGGGCGAAGCGGCTGGCGTTGGCGATCGCCGCCTCGGGGTCGAAGCCGGGCAGCCAGGCGTCGAACCGCTCCATCGCCGCGATCAGCGACTCCGCGCTCTGCTCGTGGAAGTGGATGCCGGTCTCGCCGTCGATCACCGTCTCGGTGCCGCCACCGCGGCCGAACACCACCACCGGCCGCCCGGCGGCCTGCGATTCGACCGGGATGATGCCGAAATCCTCCTCGGCGGTGAAGATCAGCGCGCGCGCCTGCGCATAGGCCGCGCGCAATTCGTCGAAGCGCATCCGCGTCGTGAAACGGACGTTGGGGCCGGCGCGCGCCTTCAGCGTCTCGAGCATCGGGCCGTCGCCGA
This sequence comes from Sphingomonas sp. 2SG, assembly GCF_005503285.1. Classification (NCBI taxonomy): domain Bacteria; kingdom Pseudomonadati; phylum Pseudomonadota; class Alphaproteobacteria; order Sphingomonadales; family Sphingomonadaceae; genus Sphingomonas; species Sphingomonas sp. 2SG. The sequence continues at coordinate 90,418 of NZ_SCMZ01000008.1, read as the reverse complement.
TGACGTGCAGCTTGCGGCCGCTGCGGGTGAAGGCGTCGACCGCGATGTCGGGGCGCTTGTAGGGAACGAGCTGGCTGATCCAGACGCATTCGTCGCTGACCGCGTCGCTGCGCTGGAAGATGTCGACGTCGACCGGCGGATAGACGACGCTCGCCTCCCGCCCCCAGAATTTGCCGATGCGCCGGCGGACGAACTGGCTGTTGGCCATGATGACGTCGGGCCGCGACGCGCTCATCCGGTCCCAGGCGCGCATCCGCGGCGCGACCAGCCGCAGGTAGAGGCCGGCGAGCTTGCCGCTCGCCTTGCGATAGGCGTGATATTGATCCCAGATGTAGCGCATCGGCGAGTGGCAATAGGTGACGTGGACCGCGTCGGGGCGGGTGATGACGCCCTTGGCCGGCCCGGCCTCGCAACTGATGACGAGGTCGTAGGCGCTGAGGTCGAGTGCCTCGAGCGCGGCGGGCATCAGCGGCAGGTATTTCTGATATTGCGTCTTCGCCAGCGGCAGCTTGCTGATGAAGGTGCTGAAGATGCGATGGCGCTTGAGCGTCTGCGACAGCGCATTCTCGTCGACGACATGGGTGAAGATGTCGGCGTCGGGATAGAGATCGCAGATCCGTTCGAGCACGCGCTCGCCGCCCCGCATCGTCACCAGCCAGTAATGGACGATCGCCACCTTGCGCGGGCGGGCCGGGATGCTCTCGCCGGGCGTGGGGTCTACGGTCATCGAATAGGGTCCTGTTGCAAAAGCAGCGCCATGCCGCGAACTTACTGGGGCAGCGGCAGATGGGAACGCGTGTCGCGGCGATCGGGAAAATAATTGCGCGGCGTCGCTTTGGCGGCCGGGGTCGGGGTCGCGGCGGGGGCCGGCTGGCCGGCGGTCGCGCCGCTGCCCGGGCTCGCGCCGCTGTCCGACGTGGTGCCGGTGACGGTCGGGCCGGGATAGGCGGGTAGCGCGAGCGGCACGCCGACGACCGCGCGCGTATCGACGTCGCTCGCCGGCAGCGTCGGATCGGGCAGCGTCGGCGCGAGCAGCGCCGGATCGGTGGGCAGCGCCGCGGCCGCGGTGCGGAAGGCGGTGTAATCGTGGGGCTGGCCGGGCAGGCGGTAGAAGATATGGTGGCCGAGGATGCCGAGCTTGAGCAGCTCGGGCGCCCATTTCGGGAAGACGTAGAGCGTGTGGTAATGCGTCGCCTGTCCGGCCTCGGCGGAGGTCCAGCCGTCGAGCGCGGCGGTGGCGACACCCATCGCGACCTTGAAGCGCGCCGGATTGGGCGCCCGCGCGAGCGAGCCGTCGCAGGTGAAGCTGAACTGGCAGCCCGTCGGCCGGTCGGACCCCTGGTTGACCACCTCGCAGATCGTCTTGGGATAGCGCGGATGGCGCAGCCGGTTGAGCACGACCTGCGCGACCGCGCGCTGGCCGCTCAGCGGCTCGCCATTCGCCTCGTAATAGACCGCATTGGCGAGGCAGACGGTCTGGCGTTCGAGATCGGCGCCGAGCCAGGCCGCGACGAAGGGCGGCGCCAGCGGGTTGCTGGCATGGCTGAGCGGCAGCGCGAGGTTGCGGGCGAGCGCGTCCTGCGGCGACAGTTTGAGGATCGCGCTCGGCACGAAGGTGTCGAGCGGCAGCTCGTCCTCGGCCAGCGGCGCGGGGGCTTCGACCTTGGTGCGCGCCGGGCCGAAGGGAATGGCGTCGAGGAAGGTGCTGTCGTCGTCCATCGTCAACAGCGCGGTCACCAGCCCGATGACGAGCAGCACCGCGGCGAGGCCCCAGAGCGTCGATCGTTGGGAATGGGAAAGCGACACGGGCGGTCCTCGGGCAATCGGGGCGGCCGCACCCTTATGCCGATCGTTCGGCGGGTGTCCTGCGCGGGATCGGATCGATCCCCGCCGCATCGTGTGTTTTCGGCACATTTGCAAGCTGGCAGAGGCGATTGCATTGGCTAGGGTCGTCGCGAACCGGCGGTTGGCACGGCTCGGTCGGACAGGGGAGGGATATGAGCGTATTGCCCGATCGCGAGCGTGCCTCGCCCGCACCACCGACATCGGCGCCGCGTCCACTCGGCTGGGCGGCGCCGGCGCTTGCCGGGCTGGTCGTCGTGCAGATCCTTGCGGGTGGCGCCAACCAGGGCCTCGCCAGCGCGATCGCCGCCTTCGCCGATGCCTTGCTCGCGATCGCGGTGATCGCGCTGTCGCCGGCCGCGTCGCGCTTCTGGCGGCTGGCACGGCTGCCGCTCGCGCTGTTAGCCGTGGCGCTGGCGTGGGCGGCGCTGCCCGGATTGCTGCCGCAGGGGCTGGGCAGCGCGCTCGGCGTGCCCGCCAATCCGGCCGCCGATCTGTTCGGCCTCGCGCTCGCCAAGGCGCTGGCGACGACGCTGCTGACCCTCGTCGCCGCGCTGCTCGCCTATCGCGCCGGCTCGGCGCGCGGCGTGGTGCGGGTGCTGACGCTGGTCGGGCTGGTCTATCTCGCCTGGGCGGCGGTCGATGCGATCGACTGGCTGTACGACAGCGCGCGCGCCTCGCGCTACAGCGGCACGATCGGCAATCCCAATGCCGCCGGCATCACCTTCGCGGCGCTCGCCCTGCTCGCCGGCGGACTGGCGCTCGCCCCCGACGAGGAAGCGATGCAGCTGCGCCTCGCCGCACTGGCCGGGAGCGCGGTGGCGCTGGTGCTGTGCGCGCTGACCGGCAGCCGCAGCGCGGTGCTGCTCGCGATGCTGGGCGGCGCCCTGCTGCTGGTGCGGCGCTGGCGGCGCTGGCAGGACGGCCGGCCGCCGCTGCGACTGCTCGGCCCCGCGGCGCTGGCGCTGATCGTGCTGCTGGTGCTGGTCGCGGTGTTCACCCCGGTCGCCGACCGCTCGGCCTATCTGCCCGAAGATGCCGGATCGCGCTGGGCGGTGATCGATCATTACACCGGCGTGGCCAACCAGAGCCCGCTGTGGGGCCATGGCCTCGGCAGCTTCTACGAGGTCAACCAGCGCACGCTGACCGCGGAGGTCGCGCCGCTCTACTGGAATTTCGGCGCCGCGCACAATGCGCCGGTACAGCTCGCGATCGAGGCGGGCTGGCCGGGGCTGGCTCTGTTGCTGATCGCGCTGGCGGCGATCGCCTTCCAGATCACGCGGGCGCGGCGCGACTGGTGGTCGGTCGCGCCGCTGTGCGCATTGCTCGCGATCGCCGGCAGCGCGATGGTCGATATCGCGCTCAACGTGCCGGCGGTGGCGGCCTTGTTCGCGATCCTGCTCGGCTCGGTATGGGGCGCGGCGCTGGCGAGCGGCGCGACGCGGCGGCCGGTGGCGGCGCGACGGCCCGTGACGGCGCGGAAGCGACCCCGGCGCGCGAAGGCCTCGACGACCTGATATCCTTCCGTTGGTGCTGAGCCTGTCGAAGCACCTTGAGACCCACCTACCACTCGACAAGCTCAGGGCGAACGGACGGGGAAATGGAAGGTGGAAGGCGGGGAAGCGGGCAGCCTCCCGTCGTCACGCCTCAAGGCTTCGGCTGCATCCGCAGCGCGAAGCGGACCGACATCGGTGAGCCGCCCATGATGTCGACCAGCCGGTCGTTGAAGCGGCCGTCGAGCGCCGCGAGCCACGCCGCTTCGGCGACCGCCGCCTCCTGCGTCGCGGCGGGCAGGTCGCGCCAGTAGCGTGCCGCATAGGCTGCGCGCCAGAAGCCCTCGGCGGTGAGGAAGGGCGCCGCGGCGTAACTGGCGATGAAGGCCCGCAGGCTTGCCGGGGTCGGGTGATCGCCGGGGGCGATCGCGAGCTGGCTATGGAGCAGCAAGGTCGCCGCGGCGTCCGGCCGGCCGGCATCGGCGACCGCAAGCATCGCGCGGGCATGGGCGAGGCTGGCGCGATCGGAACCGGGCGGCACCGCGGCGCCGGCCTGCCGCAACCACAAAGCGGCAAGCCCGATCGCGGCGCGCGGCGGTACGTCGGCGGGCCGCCAGCCCGCCGCCTCGGCGAGCAGCGCGGCGCGGACCGGCGGTTCGGCGTCGCGCACCGCAGCGACCGCGGCGACGCGTCGTTCGCTGCCGATCGCCATGCCCGACAGGACGAGCGTCACCCCCGCAGCCGCCAGCCACGCCGGCCTCAGGCGGGAGCGGGTCACCGCCGCCTATTCGTTGTAATAAGAGGAGTAACGCGCCGAATAATAGAGGCCGCCCATCGCTTCCGAGCGGTGATCGACCATCGTCAGCACCGCGCCGAGCACCTCGCCCTGGCTCTGTTCGAGCCCGGCGAGCGCGGCGTCGACCGCGGCGATCGGCGTCGTGTTCCACTTGATGACCAGCATCACCGCATCGGCGAGACCGACCAAAGTGCGGGCATCGGCGATGCCGAGCAGCGGCGGGGTGTCGAGGATGATGAAATCGTAGCGGCCGCGCGCCTCGGCGAGCATCGCCTCCATCCGGCCCCCGCCGAACAGGTCGATCGGGGTGAACAGCGAGCCCTGGACGAGCAGCAGGTCGAGTCCGTCGACCTCGTCGGGGATCACCGCCTGCGCCATCGACGCACGGCCTTCGAGTACGTCGGCAAGACCGGTGTCGACCGAACGGTTGAGCGCGCGCAGCACGCCGGCACGGCGCACGTCGCAGTCGATCAGCAGCACGCGGTCGCCGCTCAGCGCCATGATCCGCGCCAGCGACAGCGCGCTGGTCGTCTTGCCCTCGCCCGGCAACGTCGAGGCGAGCGCGATCACCTGGGTCGGCTGGCTCTGGTTGCGCGACACGATGAACGAGCGGATCGCGCGATAGGCCTCGGCATAGACCGTCATCGGCTTGGCGACGAGCGTCGTCGCCGGATTGGCGACGCGGCGCGACCGCAGCTTCCACGGCGTCGGCAGACGCGGCACCGAGGCGACGAACGGCAGGCCGAGCATCGTCTCGATGTCCTCGGGCTTGCGGATCGTCGAGCTCAGCCCCTCGAACAGCAGCACGCCGGCGAGACCGAAGACGAGGCCGATCAGCAGGCCGGCTGCGGCGAACGCCTTGACCTGCGGGAAGGTCGGCTTGGTCGGGATCGTCGCATTCTCGATGATGTTCGCCTGCGGCGTCGAGACGCGCTGCGCCTGCGTCGACTGCTGCGCCGCCTGCGCGAGGCGGGTGTAGGCGGTACGCTTGGCCTCGGCGTCGCGCTCGAGGCTGCCGGCCATCACCGACGCCTGATCGTCGCGGGCGACGCCGCGCTGGAGCGTGTTGAGGCGGTTGCGCAGGCTGGCGGCGCGCGCCTCGGCGGAGAGCGCCTGGCTGCGCAGGCCGCCGACGACGCGCTGCGCCTCCTGACGGATCTGCGCGTCGAGCGATTCGATCTGCTGCGCGACCTGGATCGACAGCGGATAGCGCGGGCCGTAGCGCGAGCTGAGCTCGGCGCGACGCTTCTCCGCCTCGGTGCGCTGGCGGCGCAGGTCGGCGATGACCCCCGACGACAGCACCGCGGAGATCGCGTCGGTACCGCCGGTGGCATTCTGCCGTTCCGCCACCGACACCGCCGAGCGCGCCGCAGCGGCTTCGGATTCGGCGGTGGCGAGCTGCATCGACAAGGGCGCGATCTGCTGGTCGGTGATCGTGCCGCCTTCGCCGCTCTGGCTGATGCCGCTCTGCGCGCGATAGGAGGCGAGGCGCGCGTCGGCGGTCTGCACCTCGGCGCCGAGCTCGCGCAGCCGGTTCTGGATCGACTGCGACTGTTTCGCCGCAGTGCCCATCAGATTGTCGGCGGTGCCGGCGACATAGGTGCTGGCATAGGTGTTGGCGATCCGCGCCGCCTTGGCGCCGTCGATCGAGCGGATGCCGATGAGGACGAGATAGCTCTTGTCGTCGCGGTTGATCTTGAGGTGCTCGAGCACGCCGCTGGTCGCGCGTTCGATCGCGGTGTTGGCGGGGCCCTTGCCGGTGAATTCCGGATCGCGATCGAGGCCGAGCTGGGTGACGACCTTGCGCGCAGTGGCGCGCGAGCCGATCACCTGCACCTCGGTGTTGACCGCGGTCTGGTCGGCGGGCTGTTCGGTGCCGTTGCCGAAGTCGAGCGGCGAGGCGGCATTGGGGGTGATGCGCACCTTGGCGAACGCGTCATATTTCGGCGTCAGCATCAGCGCCGTGCCGAGCGCGGCCGCGAACACCACCAGCGCGGTGACGACCACGATGATCCAGCGGCGACGGATCGCTTCGCCGACCGACTTCAGGGTGACAGCGCGCCGTCCGACATGACGTGACTGGTCGAAGCGGCTTGCTTCCTCTTGCTCGGCCAGCGTGGACATCTTGTTCATACGGTCGCTATTTTCCCTTGGGGGACGACAGCGTTAGCGCTGCAGGACGATTGATAACAGCGCACGGGTTTCGTCGAAAGCCTGTAATCCGACGTTGCCGCGGGCGGACCGGTTGTCGCGTCCGACCAGCAGGCCGAAACCGAAATTGCGGTTGAGCAGATAGCGGCCGCCGGCGCTGTAGCGGACGATCTTCGACCGACCGTTCTGGTTGACGAAATCGTCCTGCTCATAGCCGACCTGCGCGTTGAGCAGCAGGTTGCGGAGCAGTTCGTGATCGACGCGCAACGCGGCTGCGGTCGCGAAGAAGCCGCTGCTGGTGCCGAAATAGCTGTCCTGCACGGTGCGGCGGACGTTGAGCCCCACCGTGGTGAGCTGGGTCGGGAAATATTCGACCTTCGCTTCCGCCGCGATGCCCGAAATGTCGCGATAGATCGGCGAATCGTAGCGGCGGTTGACGTAGCCCACCCCGATGCCACCGCGGATCAGCGCCGACAGATCGAAGCTCGCGCCCCCGATCACGTTGAATTCCTTGGAATCGCGATTGGGGATGCCGGTGGTCAGCGGATATTTGTAGGTCGTGTCGGTATAGCCGCCCTGCACGAACAGCGAGGTGTCGGGCGACACCGCATATTCGCCGCGCGCGGTGGTGCGCAGCAGCACCTGGTCGCGGCCCTGCTGGCTGATCAGCCCGCCCGAGAAGGACCGGACGTCGGAGAAGTTGAACTGGTCGACGCTGACCGCGACCTGGCCGCGGATGCGCGCACCAGCGAAGGCGCTGCCGACGCTGGCGGTGGTCTGCTGGAACTGGATCGCCTCGGCGGCATCCTGCGGCGAGGCGGCGGACGAGCGCGGCTCGGTCGAGCGTGCGGTGCGCAGCAGGGTGTTGAAGGTCAGCGAGCGCGTCGCGTCGAGCCGGCCGCTGGCGTCGATATTATAGTTGGTCTCGTTCCGCGGCGTCTCGCTGGCGAAGCGGCGCAGCCGCGCGCCAGCGTTGAAGTTCAGCTCGTTCGTCGACCAGTTGCTGTTCGCGGCGATCGACGGCGCGATCAGCGCATAGACGTCGCTCTGCTTGTTGTTGTCGACCTGATAGGCGTTGTCGCTGAATCCGGCACCGAGTTCCAGCTTCGGGTAGAGCAGGAACGAGCCCGCCCGCACGCCCTGCGCCTGATATTCCGGGCGCTCGCGCTGGAGGACGCTGGTGTTCTTGCCGCGATCGAAGTCGAGCGGCAGGTTTGGCAGGACCAGATTGGAATCGGTCGACTGCGCCTGCGCCACGCCGGCAGCGAATGGCATCGTCAGCATGCCCGCGAGGGCAACAAAGGGCAGCCGCATCGAAATACCTGTCATCAAAGTCATCAATTAAAACGAGGCGTAATTGGAGCTGCCACCGCCGATCCCGACGGCGGGACCCTGGGCAAGCGTCGCGCCCGGGCCGCCGACCGCGGCGGTGCCGTAGCGGTCGCAGCGCGAGGCGTTGGTGAGCACGTCGCGCAGCGCCTCGACGGTCGGCTTGGAGCTGCGCGGCACGTCGAGCGCCTCGTGCAGCGCGGCGACGACGACCGGGCAATTGGCCTGGCTCTGATCGACCGTGTAAGCGATCTGCGCTTCGAGCTGGTCGCGGCCCGCCGGGGCGGGAACGCCGGCGATCGTCCGCATGATCTCGGTATAGAGCGCGATGACGTTGGGATCGTCGCGCGACACCATCGGCGACAGCGGCGTCACCGGGATCTGCGCGTCACCACTGGCACCGACGAAAGACAGCGTCGCCGCCATGCCGAACAAAACCAATCGCATAGCTGAACCCCTTAGTTGACAAGTCTGTGTCACATAACGCCGCAATCGGCAATCACGTGGCATGGCCCGGTCAACATTCCGTCCGATTTCGGGACAATAATGGCCCTAATCACACGGTTTCGACGTGTGTCCGGCGACGGAAAGGGGGCCGTCGCCGGGCCGGTTGCTAGAACAGACGCTCGCGAATGCGGATCGTGTCGCCGGGGCGGACGCGCAGATCGGGCGACAGCGGCACCGTCTCCTCGGTCGCCTCGCCGGCGTGCTTGACCACCACCGACTTCTTGCTGGCGCGATAGGTGAAGCCCTCCGCGGTGGCGACCGCGTTGAGCACGGTGAGCCCCGAGGAATAGGGATATTCGCCCGGCTTGTTGACCTCGCCGAGGATATAATAGGGCCGGAAGGTCAGCACGTCGATGCTGACCCGCGGCTCGCGCAGATAGCCGTCGGCGAGCTTGCGCTGGATGGTCGCGGCGAGCGCGGTGGTGGTGACGCCGGCGGCATCGACGTCGCCGATCAGCGGCAGCGACAGCTTGCCGTTGGCGTTGACCAGGAATTCCCCCGACAGCGACGGTTCGTCGAAGATCAGGATGCGGATCTTGTCGGCGACGCCGAGCCGGTAATCGTCGGTCGACGCGGTGACGCCCGCCGGGCCGGCCTGCGCCGAGGCGGTGACGCCGCCCGCGGCGGTGGCGGCAGGGCGCGCCGGCGCGCTGGCGGTGGTCGGCGCGGTCTGGCCGGAGGCGAGGGCAGGGCCGCAACCCGCCAGGCCGATCGCCGCGATCAGGGTCATCAGGATTTTCATTCGCCGGACTTCCCCATTTGCCACTCTATCTTCCGAACGACCGCCGCAGCCGCGGTCTCAATCGGTTAAGGCTAGCGCAGGTCGCGATTATTGTCACCTGTCCGGCACGCCCCGCAACGCGGCCTTTTCTGGGACGGCACAGGAATTTTCCTTAACCTTCCCGCGGTACATTGCATGACGAGATGATCACCGCGCCCTCCTCGACCGGCCGTATCGCGGCCCTCCTCGCCGCGGCGCTGGCCGTGCTGTCCGCCACCCCGGCGACCGCGAGCCGGCCCGACCTGTTCATCGCGCTCGCCCAGCCGATCACCCCGCCACGCGGCTTTGCGGTGATGTGCGAGACGCGCCCCAATCTGTGCAGCAACCAGCCCTGGACGGGCGAGACCGAGATCACCGACGACCTGCGCCTGCTCGATCAGGTCAACCGCACCGTCAACCGTCATGTCCGCCAGGAGAGCGATCTGCGCGCCTACGGCCGTGCGGAGGTGTGGACGCCGTCGGGTCGCGGCCGCCGCGCGGTCGGCGATTGCGAGGACATCGCGCTGGAGAAGCGGCTGGAGCTGATCAAGGCCGGCTTCCCGCCCGACAATCTGTTCCTCGCCGTCGGCTATGCGCGGCGCATCGGCCTGCACGTCGTGCTGGTCGCGCGCACCGGCTCGGGCGATCTGGTGCTCGACAGCCGTGCCGCGGGCATTCGGATGTGGCGCGACGTGCCCTATAGCTGGATCGGCGCGCAGTCGGGGCAGGACCCAGCGCGCTGGTTCGGCATCCAGCGCAGCTCCTGACGGAACTTACCCATTGCTCGTCGATTGACCCCCTTCGGCTTTCAAGCCGTTCGATAACAGGGGTAATTTCGATGAAGAAGATGGTGGTTCTCGCCATGGCGGCCGGTCTGGCCAGCCTGTCGGCCTGCAATTCCAGCCCGCGCGAGCAGGTTGCCGACAATATCGAGGCGAACAGCGAAGCGGTTGCCGACAATCTGGAAGACGCCGCGGACAATGCGAGCACCAGCGCAGCCGAAGCCAGCCTCGAGAACAAGGCGGACGCGGTGCGGGCGACCGGCCAGAATCAGGCCGACGACATGCGCACCAACGACCCCGACACCAATCTGTCGAACGGTATCTGACGGCCGGCGAAGTTCCGGGTCAGGCCGGGCTGTTCCCAAGCACAGCTCCGGACTGGGGGGCGTCCGGTCAACCGGGCGCCCTTTTTCGTTGCGGTCTGCCGGCAACAGCCTGACCCCGCCCGCCGTGTACGACGGACGGGGCCGGACGTCACAGCTTAGTTGCTGTCGGAATCATTGTCTTCCTTGTCGCTGATCAGCACCGCGGCGCCGATCGCGATGCCGGCGACGATCACCGCTGCGGCGATCGGACCGATGCCGGCACCGGCGAGCTTGCTCGACTTGCCTGCGGGCGCGCCGGCACGATGCGCGGACGACAGCGACAGCGCGCTTGCGGCATTGGTCGGCGCGGCGACGGTCGGCGCGGCGCTGGCGGCGATCGGGCTGGCGACGAGGGCGAGCGTCGAGGCGCCCAGCATGACGGATTTAAGCATAGAGATACTCCCGGTTGCGATTGTCGGCGAACATCGCCGCCCGACCGAACGCGTCAGGACGCGAGCCTCTACCATCCAAGCCACGGATTCTTTTGCACTGCGGTGGAACCGGGGCGGGGCGGGGGCGCGACATCGCCCGGTACCGCGGCCACTAGCCGAGCGGCGGGCTGACGATGCGTGGGCGGCCGTCACGCGCCTGGACGAGCCATTGCGCGCCGTCTTCCAGGCCGAGCGCGGTGAGGCAACCGGTCTCGTGCGCGCCGGTGTCGATGCCGATGCGATTGCCGCCGAGCCGCGGTACGCCGGGCTCGACGGTATGGCCGTGGACGACGACTTTCTCGTGGCGGCGCTTGCTCGACAGGAAGGGTTCGCGGATCCACAGCAGGTCGTCGGGATCCTGCCGGGTCAGCCGTACCCGCGGCCGGATGCCGGCGTGGGTGAAGAAATAATCGCCCAGGCTCCACGAATGCGGCAGCCGGTCGAGCCAGTCGACGATCGCGCCGTCGAGCGCGCCACGCAGCAGCGCCAAAGTGCGGGCGCTGTCGAACGGCCGCCCGCCGACCGGCACGCCCAGCCCTTCCAGCGTCGGGCGGCCGCCGAATTGCAGCCAGAAGGCGAGCGCCTCCTCGTCGCCGCGATAGACGTCGACCAGCGCCGCCTCGTGATTGCCCTTCAGCACCTTCACGTCTTCGGCATCGGCGTCGGCGAGCGAGAAGACCTTGAGCAACGTCGCCGAATCCTTGCCGCGATCGATGAAGTCGCCGAGGAACACCAACGTCACCGCAGCCGGCGGGCGGGCGTGGGAGTCGACCCGGATCGCCTCGAGCAGGCGGATCAGCAGATCCGCCTCGCCGTGGATGTCGCCGATCGCATAGACGCGCCGGCCCGGCGGCAGGCACGGTTCGGTCGCGGGGCGGCGGCTTCGGAATACCATTGGGACAACCAGACATGCCGCGGGCGGACCAACGGGGAGCGGGATCGGGCGGGACGGGGTGAAACGGCGAGCGGCTCCAACCATCATATCCGCCGAGCGGCAACCGATATTTAACTCGGTGCCGCTAAGAACTTGAGAATAATCTCAAGTTGGATCGTCATGCTGAACTTCCGAATGACTCTTGCGACGTGCGGCGCGCTGCTGCTCGGTGGCTGCGGAGGAGGCGGCGGAGGTGCTGCCGGCGAAAGCGCGGCCGGCTCGTCCGGCGCCGTCGTCGTCGTTCCCGCCGCGACCCCCACGGCAACGCCGACGCCCACTGCGACCCCGACCGCGACCCCCACGCCGACCCCGGTCGCGACCACGCCGAGCGCGATGATCCTCGGCGCCGCCACCGCGTTTGGCCAGCAGACCTGGGACTTTTCGATCCTGCAGACCGCCAGGTCGCTCGGCACGGCGGCCGTGCGCGACGGCGTCGCCTGGACCGAGATCGAGAAGTCGCCCGGCGTCTATCAGTTCAACTCGGCCAAGGTGAGCTGGATCAACAACGTCAGCGACGGCGGCTTCCCGGTCACCTTGCTGTTCGACAATACCAATCCGCTCTACGACGGCGGCCTGACGCCCTATACCGACGCCGGCCGCGCCGCTTACGCCAAGATGATCGTCGCGACGCTCGACCATTTCCCCAAGGTCAAGACGATCGAGGTCGGCAACGAATACAATGCGTTCAACTTCGTCACCGGGCCGGTGCTCAACGACGGCTATCCGGCGCGCCAGAAATATTATTACGAGACGCTGAAGGCGGTCTATACCGCGGTCAAGGCGACGCATGCCGACGTCAAGGTGCTCGGCGGTGCAGCGCTCGCCATCCCGGTCGGCTATTTCAAGCCGCTGTTCGCGATGGGCGGGCTCAACTATATGGATGGCATCGTCGTCCATCCCTATACGACCGACGCCGAACAGCTCGACAAGCAGCTCACCGTCCTCAAGTCGGCGATGGGCGCCAATGCCAAGCCGATCCACGTCACCGAATTCGCCAAGGAGCTCGACAGCGTCGTCGACACCGCCGACTATCTGGTCAAGAGCGTCGCGGTGATGGCAACCGCGGGCGTCGCGGAGGCCGACTGGTACGCGCTGCGCCAGCAGGGCGGCCCCAACAACATCTGGTACAAGAACGTCGCGCTTGCCTCCTTCTCGGGCGCGGTGCTGCCGCCGGGGCAGGGCTATAAGGTCATGGCGACGCAGGTTCTCGCCAAAGGCGCAGGCCGGCGGATCGCCACCGATCCCTTCGTCTACGCCTATCAGTTCGGCCAGAATGCGATGGTCGTCTGGGGCGATCCGCGCAGCCTGACGGTCAAGGCCAGCGCGAAATTCTACAATTCGCAGGGCATCGAGATCGCCCAGCCGACGACGATCGACGCCAAGTCGCCGACGATCATCGTCAGCGACAGTCCGTTGGTCTATGGCGACACCGTCGTGCTCGGCTCCAGCCAGCTCGTCGCCGACAGCTACGACCAGTTCGACTTCACCAATTCGCTCGACGGCTCGACCAAGTTCGAGGGGCCATGGACCTATTTCGCCTATGGCGTGCGGTCACAGGCCTATACTTTGGCCTATACGCAGGGCGGGGGCGAGGTCGCGAGTTCGGACTGGATGCCCTATATCGGCATCGACTGGCTGCGCCCGTTCAACATCAACGCCAATACGGTGAGCCCGGTCGACTATAACACCGGCGGGTCGCCCGACGCCTATAAGGCGATCCTGCGCTACACCTCGCCCTATGACGGCAAGTTCGACATCAGCGGGGTGTGGGACGTCAACGCCAAGTCGGCGGACGGCATCGACGTGCAGGTCGTGGTCAATTCGCAGACCGTGCTGGCGACGATCTTCAACGGCCATTACGACATGAGCCTCAAGGGGATCAGCCTCAAGCAGGGCGACGTCATCACCTTCGTCGTCGGACCGAACAAGAATGCCGCCGGCACCGACACGACCAACTACCGGATCAAGATGTACCGCGCGTCCTGATCGCGGCACATTATTCCAACGTCCCGAGGAACGGGTCGCCGGCACCCCGCCGGCGGCCCGTTTGTCCGTTACCAGGCGAGACGCAACGACAGCGCGCCGTTGATCGCCTCGCCGACGTTGGTCTGCGTCCAGTAATGCGCGTTGGTCAGATTGTTGACGTTGCCGGTGACGGTGACCGGCTGGTCGCCGAGCCGGGTCTGATACTGGAAGCCGGCATTGGCGACGGTATAGCCGGGGATGGCGAGCCGGTTGCGGTTGTCGGCCGGTGCCGGGCCGATATAGCGGACGTTGCCGAACAGGCTGAACCCCGGCAGCGCGGGCGGCCGGTAATCGGCGTTGCCGGTCACTTGCCATCGGCTCGCACCCGCCGGGACATGGCCGAGCATGTCGGCATTGTCCGACGCGACGGTGCGGAGGCTGGGGTCGAGATGGATCGCGCCCGCCCCCAGCCGCATCGCCGGGGTCAGCCGATAGCGTGCGATCGCCTCGATGCCCTTGTAGAGCGTCAGCCCGTCCTGCGTCAGGCGACGGCGATCCCCCTCGATCAGATCGATCGGCTCGACCCGTTCGATGCGGAAGGCGGCGGTGGTCAGGCTGAGCCCGTCATGCTCATATTTGCCGCCGACCTCATATTGACGGCTGATCGTCGGTTTCAGCACCTCGCCGGCATTGACGTAGATGCCGTCGACCCGGCTGCCCGGCTCCAGCGCCTCGGCATAACTGGCGTAGAGCGTGGCATAGGTGACCGGCTTGTAGAGCAGCGCGACGGTCGGCGTCAGCGCAGTGGCGCGGTAGCTCGAATCCTTCGTGGGATCGTCGTCGGTGTCGGACAGGCGGTAAAGATTGTAGCGTGCGCCGACCATCGCCTGGACGTGATCGCCGAAGTGCAGCGTATCGCTGGCGAACAGCGCCCGCTGCTGCTCCCGCGACGGTGATCCGCCAGTGCCGAAGGCGATCGCGCGCGTCACGCGGAACGGCTGGTTGCGATGGAGATTGCCGTCGAAGTCGTTATCCCAGTGATAATCGTCGAGGCCGAAGTCGGTAAGGGTCGCCTGGAATGCGGTGCCGGTGACGATCTCATGCCGGACCGGACCGGTCGCAACTTCGCCCTGGACGAGCGCCTGAACGAAGTGGCTGCGATCCAACTCGGCGAAATTAAACGCATAGCCCTGATAATCGCCCGCCTGATCGAGCAGGTAGACGAACATCTTGTTGGAATGGTGCAGCTTGCTCGAATAGCCATAGGTTACCCGCACCGACCAATCGGGCGCGAAGGTCCAGTCCAGTCCGGTCGCCGTCACCAGCGTCCGGGTAGCATAGAAGCTGTTGGCGATATTCATTTTGCCGTAATCGTAGGAGACGCGCGGCAATGCCGTGTCGGCATAGTGCGCCCAATAGAGTTTGAACGGCTCGTGGCGCAGCGTGCTGTCCTCGTAGCTCGCGGTGGCATACCAGTGCAGATTGGCGGCGAGGCGATAGTCGAGCGCCAGTGCACCGACCAGCCGGTTCACCCCGGCGCGATTATAGGCATCGCCCTTCTCGCCGGCGAGATTGAGACGATAGCCGAACGCGCCGTCGCGGGTCAGCGGCCCGCCGGCATCGAGCCGCGCATAGCCGATGCCGGCGGTGCGATACCCGATTTCGGTGGTGAGCAGCGGCGCCGGCGTCGGCCGCTTGGTACGATAGCTGATCACCCCGCCCGGCGACCCGAAGCCGTACATGAAACCGGTCAGCCCCTTGAGCGCGGTGACGCTCTGGATCGGCTCGAGCGCGAAGTCGCCGCCCCAGTGCAGCGCCATCGGCACGTCATCGACGTAATAATTGCGCACGCCGATGCCACGGATCTGCGTTCCCCACCAATTCGTCGAGGCCGCCGGTGCCGACGACGAGACCGAGGGATCGTCGGCGAAGAGCTGGCCGATATTGGTCACCTGACGGCGCAGGATGTCCTCGGCATCGACAACGGACAGCGAAAACGGCGTGTCGAGCAACGGCTTGGCGCCGAGCGCGCCGTTGCTGACGATTTTCGCCTGCCCTTCTTCGTCGTGCACGCCGGTGACGATGATGTCGTGCCGGTCGTCCTGCCCCGCGACGGTCTCCCCGGCCTCGGTCGCGGACTGGCTGCTCTGCGCGTCGACCGTCGCCGGCCATGCGGCAAGCGCCGAGGTGGAAAGAAGATACACGCAAACCCGATACATGCTGTTACGCCCCCGAAACATCCGAGCGCAATAGGTTGCGTGATAATGCGAGTCAAACGCGTTAAGCCAGCTTAATGATAAGGGCCTGAGAAGAAGGGCTTTCGCTCCAGTCTTCGGTGGATGGATGCAGCGAGCGCTGCCTGCGACGGCGCTCCGCCGCTTGCCCAGCCCCAGTCAGGGAGGGTGCGGGCGGCGTCCGTGCGATCAGATGGCGGCAGGCGCGGCCGTGGTGTTCGATGGCGAGGCGAGTGCGCGATCGACGTCGTCGGCCGCCGCATCGCCGTCGTCGCCGTCCTGCTCGTGGCGGCGCCGCACGCTCGCCTTGAGGTCGCGGGCGAGCGCGCGCGCATCGCGGGCGAAGGCAGCATCGGGATCCTCGCCGACGGTGACCGCAACGCTGGTCACATCGCTCACCCTGGTGACGGCGCTGGTCAGGTCGGCGGCCTCGGTGTCGCGCTGCGCGGTCGTGGCCTGGATTACGGCGGCATGCTGCACGTCGCCGCGGGTGGCGGCGACCGCGGCGGCCGCGACCAGCACCGCCGGATCGGTCGGGCTGACCGCCTTCGGCGGGGCAGTGTCCTTGACCGGATCGATGTCGATCGCGCTGAGATCGATCGGCGTGCCGCCGACGCTGATGAACGCCTGCACCGAGGCGGCCAGTTCGCGCGCGATCTGCGCCACCGCCTGTCCGTGCCGGGCGGGATCGCCGGTGTGCATCATCTCGACCAGATGCAGCTGCGCCTTGAGGTCCTGCAGCTTCTGGCTGGCATGCGCGCGCGCGATCTCCGCGTC
Organism: Sphingomonas sp. 2SG; assembly: GCF_005503285.1. Lineage (NCBI taxonomy): Bacteria > Pseudomonadati > Pseudomonadota > Alphaproteobacteria > Sphingomonadales > Sphingomonadaceae > Sphingomonas > Sphingomonas sp. 2SG. Next base: position 74,052 of record NZ_SCMZ01000008.1, on the reverse strand, counting down.
GCGCTTCACCGCGCGCAGCGTTTCCAGCGTCTCGCTCGCACCCGACACCTTGTGCGCATCCGGGCGATGCACGGGATGGGGCTGTTGCGGATCGATGCGGTTGGGATCGGGGGAGCCGGCATCCACCGTGCCGTCGCTCACCAACACGTCCTGAACCGGCGCGATCGGCGCGATGCCGAACTGCTGCGGATCGGCGGAAACCGCCGGCGAGGCGCTGCCTATCTTCATGGGTCCATCATAGGATGGAATCCGGAACCGCGGAAACGCGGCAGGCGCCGGCGCGCCCGACGGCACGCCGGACCGCGGCATGGCCTGCCCGGCCACGCCGCGGCGTCAGATCAGAATACGGTCGCGATGATGCCCGCCCAGAGCGCGGCGGCGATCGGCAGCGCGATCAGGATGCCATGCGCCCCAAAGGGGTGACGCTCGGCTTCGGGGTAATTGAAAATACGCATCAGAACCTCTCCCAGCGTTTTCGCCTTAGGAGGTTAACGTACCAATTTGGGAAAGAGGTTCAAGGGGTAGACGGATCTTTTGTTTTTTTGGCATGGGTCACCCGCACCGCATTGCAGCGACAACATCTCGAAATCGTCGTCCCGACCCTCGCCGTGGCAGGCTTGTGCTGCCATCGGTGGATGCCGTGCCGGCAGAGAAATCTCAGCACGCAAACGCCTCACCTTGCTTGGGCTATCCTTATCCAAACACACGGGTTTTACCAGCCATCACGGGTCTATCGCGTCTCAAAACGGGGCGATGCGCGACCGCTGCGATGGCCGCCGGGACGGTGCCGGTGGGGCGGTGGCAGGGGGTGTTCGGGCGCGGGGTGAACGTCCGTACCGGGGCGTGGTTTTTTTCTAGGCCGGATGCAACGGGAGCGTTTTCGTGGTTCGGGTACGGTCTATTGCGGCTGTGAGACGGCTGCCCGCCACGATGGCGGCTGGGTCTTGATAGTTGATGATTCGGCCGACACGTCGGACGCCGCCTTCCGCCCCTATGTCGGTTTCGGCCTGCGCGCGCAGCTGCAGGGCCGCAAGCCCGAGGCGTTCGGCGGCTATGCCGGTGCACCGCTGGTCCTCGGCGCCTTCGGGGCGCAGCGCGCGCCGTTGGTCGGCACCGTCTCGGCGGGGGTCGGCTATCGCCTCAACGACGGGATCGAGCTGTTCTCGACCGTCGAGGCGCAGACCGGCCGCGACGACCATCGCGAGAGCATCGAGACGGGCGTGCGCCTGCGCTTCTGACCGGGCGGACGCCGGTCCTTTGGGCCGGCGTCCGCACCGTTTCATCCCGCGGGACGGCTGCTGCTGCATCATTCGGCAAGTTTGTTCGTAGCTTGCCACTCGCATGCTGCGACCGCGAAGGAGCCCGTGATTGTCCGACCCGTCCGCGCCGATCGACTATGCGCAACTGGCGCAAACCGAACTGGATCTGGCCGCCCGTTCGCCGACTACGGCGCGCCGGCGCGCGCATCTCGACCAGGCGGCGATCTTCGCGACGCTGGACGAACGGCAACGCGCCGACCGCGACGACGGCGACCGCTCCGTCGGGTGAACCGTGCCGGCCCGGTGACGGCTGTCCGGAGATGATCCGCCTATCGCGGAAGAGCTTCCCGGCCGGCTTGCAAATCTCGTCGCTCGATCAAGCCACCTTAAGGTTCCTTAAGGCTCACTTATCTTGTCGCTACAAGATCTTGGCCCCGTAATTGCACCATCTTAAGGAACCTTAGGACTCGTCTCGACGGCATTTTACTCTTTTTCCCAAACGCTTGACGCCACGGCCCGCCGTGTAGGGTGTGCAAAAAACAGGAACTGCCCGCCGTCTGTTTCCGTGGTCTCCCGACCTCTCGTCCGGATGGCTGGCGTAGACCTGGGAGAGGCGAACGTATGGCGACCAATCGCGCAATCATGCGGGGTCCCGGCGTGCGCCGATCTGATGCCGCGGCGCACCGAGGGCCGCCGATCGCCGCTGCCGATGCTGCGCCCGTCTTACATTTTGTTGCGAGGCGCCGGCGCCGCAACCCGAGGCCCGTGCCCGGAATTGTAGGACCATGGTCCAACAACATCCGCATCACCCGCCGGGACAGGCCGGGATGCCGCAAGGAGAGACATGATGGCCTATATGTTGCTTGCCGGTCTGGCGCTCGGCGCTGCCGGCGCCACGCTCGGCATGACCGTGGATCATCGCACGCAGCTCGATCACCATAGCGGCCGCGTCGCGGTCACCTATCGTGGCGATGTCGCGATCCACCACAAGCAGGTCGGCGCCGCGACGGGCGGCGGTCGCAGCGCGACGCTGCGCTGCGACTGGACCGCGAAGATGACCGTCGCCCGCCACGCGACCGGCGCCGGCGGCACCAGCATGGCCCGCCATATCGCCGATACGCCCGCGATCGCTGGCACCCGGCCGGGCTGGTGCATCACCAACCGGTCCGCGATCAGCGAGGAGGTCGCCAGCCGCGCCGGCGACATGCAGCGCCATCTGGTGACGGTCGCCGAAGAGGATCATGCCGCCTTGCGGGCCGAACTCGACCGGTTGCACGGGGCGGAACGCACCGGATGATACGCATGCGGGCGATGATGCTGGGGCTCGTCGCGGCGGCCCCCGCCGCGGCGCAGGACGTGCCCTCCGCCGGCGTGACGGCGAGCGCGGAGGTGACGAGCGACGAGGTGCGGCGCGGACTGAGCTGGAGCGGCGGCCGCGCCGCGGTCGCCGGCGAGTTGCGTGGTTCGCGCGGCGCGCTCGACGCGTCGGTGCGCGCGGTGACGCTGCGCGACAGTCCGCGCCATGCCGGCGCCGAGGCCGTCGTCGACCTGACCGCCGGCACCGGCTGGGACCTCGGCGCGATCCGGCTCGACGCCACTGCGACCGGGCATCTGTTCGCCGGTGCGCGCGGCCGGATGGACTATGTCGAGTTCGGCGCCACCGCAGGCTATGGCTATGGTCCGATCTACGCGACGCTCGGCGTCGCGGTCGCGCCGTCGCAGGATGCGATCGGCGGCAGCAACGTGCATGTCCGCGCCGACGCCAACGCCGGGATCCCCGGCACGCCGTTCACCCTGCTGGCCGGGCTCGGCCGTTCCTCGGGCAGCGTCACCGATCCCGCCCGCGCGGACCGGCTGCGGCCGGCCGGCAGCTATGTCGACTGGCGGCTCGGCGTCGAGCATCGCCGCGACCGGCTGACCTTCGGCATCGACTATCTCGGTACCGATGTCGCGCAGGCGGACGCCAGCACCCGCTTCGCCGATGCGCGCCACGCCGGCGACCGGCTGGTCGGCCGCGCGCAACTGTCCTTCTGATCCCTCCGGCCGGAGCGATGTCCGTCAGTGGGTGACGGAGCGGCCGGGTCGCGTGATGAAGCGCTGGATCGTATCGCGCAGCCGGTCGTGCGACACCGGCTTCTGGATCACCGTGTCTGCGGACGGGCAGCCGTCACAGCCCTCGGGATGGCCGGTGACGTAGAGGACGGGGATGGGACCGCCCGCGCCGGTGATCCGCCGCACCGCGGCGACGCCGGTGCCACGGCGCAGCCGGACGTCGGCGACGATCAACGCCGGCACGCGACGCGTCGCCGCCTGTTCGGCCTCGGCCTCCGTCTCCGCCACCTCGACGGTGCGCGCACCCGCGAGGATCGCGGCATCGCACACGAACTGACCGAACAGATAGGAATCCTCGATGATCAAGACGTGCGGCATTAGGGACTTCCAGCTAACCGCTTGAAAAATGCCGTTAAAGCAGGATTGTTCCGTTAGTGTAACGGTATTTGCGAGGCGACGGCCGTCTGACTGCCGACGATCTGCCGGTCGCGATGGTCCGCCAGCCATGTGGCGAAGTCGCCCGCTTCCATCGGCCGCGCGAACCAGAAGCCCTGCGCCTCGTCGCAGCCGAGCCGGGTGAGCACCGTCGCCGCGGCTTCGGTCTCGATCCCCTCGGCGACGACGTGATAGCCGAGCTTCTTGGCGAGGCCGATCATCGTCTCGACCAGCACGAAATCGGGTCCTTGCGCGCCGGTCAGGTTGCGGATGAAGGCCTGGTCGATCTTGAGCACGCGCGCTGGCAGCCGCTGCAGATAGGCGAGGCTGCTGTGCCCGGTGCCGAAATCGTCGATCGCCAGGCAGATGCCCGCAGCGGCCAGTTCGCGCAGCATGGCGAGCGCCTGATCGGGTTGCGCCATGATCGCGCTCTCGGTCAGCTCGATCTCGAGCCGGTCGGGACGCAGGCCACGCTGCGCCAGGCCGTGCTGGACACGCGCGACGAAGTCGGCCTCGGTCAGATTGGCGGCGGAGATGTTGACCGACAGCGTCTGCGCGATCGCCGCATGGTCCCAATGCGCCAATTGGTCCATCGCCGCATCGAGCACCCATTGCGTCGTCGGCCGCGCCAGCGAGGTCTGTTCGATGATCGGGATGAATTCGGCCGGCGAGATCTCGCCGAGCTGTGGATGCCGCCAGCGCAGCAGCGCCTCGGCGCCGAGGCAGCGTCCGGTCGCCATGTCGAGCCGCGGCTGATAGACCAGCCGCAACTGGTCGCCCGCCTCCAGCGCCGCGCCGAAATCGCGCAATAGACGATATTGGCGCTGGTGGGCGGTGTCGTTGGCGGCGGAGTAGAGCGCGATCGATCCGTCGGCGCGACGCGCATCCTGCGCGGCGCTCGCCGCGCCGCGCAGCACGTCGTCGGGCAGCACGTCGCCGAGGACGAAGGGCCGCACGCCGATCGCGACGCTGGTGACGAAGCGTGCCGAGGACGATCGGCGGATCAGCGCGAACCCCGATTGCAGCACGTCGAGATAGGCCGCCTGTTCGGTGTCGGGCGGCGACAGGAAGGCGAATTGCGCCGCTCCGACGTGATAGACGGTCCGGCTCGGCCCGAGCATCCGGGCAAGCGAGCGCGCCGCTTCGCGGATCAGCTCGTCGACGCGCGTACCGCCCATCACGCGCGTGATCCGGCTGATCTGGTCGTCGCGCGCGAGATCGACCACCACCGCAAAGCGCGGCTCGCCGCCACGGTCGCGTGCGAGATCGGTCAGATCGTCGCGGAACTGGTTGCGCGTCGGCAGGCCGCTGATCGGATCGATCCGGCCGAAGGCGTGCTGCAACTCGATCTGCGCCATCACCATCGCGGCGAGATCGACCAGCCCGGCCAGCTCGGCCGGCGAGACCTGCCGCGGCACGGTGCCAAGGACGCACAGCGCACCCACGCCATAGCCATCGCTGGTGATCAGCGGCGCCCCGGCGTAGAATCGCGTACCCGCGCGCGCCAGCACGCTGTCGGCATAATGAGGGTCGGCCAGCAGATCCTCGACGACCAGCGGCACGGTCGATTCCGCAACCGCCGCGCACGGCGCCTTGTCGCGCGGGATGCTGCAATGATCGATACCGACGCGCGACTTGAACCATTGCCGGTCGCGATCGGTCAGCGAGACGGCGGCTACCGGCAGGCCGAAGATCTGGCTCGCCATGCGGGTGATGCGATCGAAGCTTTCGCTCGGCGGTGTGTCCAGCAATTTGAGCTGGGCGAGGGCATCCAGCCGGGCGTCTTCGACGTCGTTCGCGCGCGGTTTCATTGTGATTTGGATTAAAAACAATGTCTTAAATATGTGTGGCGGCCGACCGCCGGCGGTCGCCGAGCCGCCATGAAACGCCTCGCCGCGCCTGGACGGCGTCGGGCGAGGCATTTACCCGGCCTTGGGGGGCACCGAGCGTCAGGATCACTGACGCTTATTCCCTAACGAAAGGTAAAGGCTCCGCTTAGGAATGGGCGAGCTGGCGGTCGGTCGGCGCCGCCCCGGCCAGCACCCCGGTCAGCGCGGCGAGCAGATCGGCCTGGCGGAACGGCTTTTCGAGCCGCGGCAGATCGGCCGCGAGGCCGACCGCATCCGAATAGCCCGAGACGACGAGGACGGGCAGGCCCGGCCGCCGCGCGACGATCTCGCGCGCCAGCTCGACCCCGGTCATGCCGGGCATCAGATGATCGGTGACGAGCATGTCGATTGCGCCGGCCTCGTCCAGCCGGGCGAGCGCCTCGCTCCCCGAACGCGCCTCGATCACCTCGAAGCCGAGATCGACGAGCATGTCGGCGGTCGACGCCCGCACCAGATCCTCGTCGTCGACGAGCAGCACGGTGCCGGCGACCGCGGCCGCGGCGACGCCCGGCGCCGGGCGCACCGCCGCGGCTGCCGCGCCGGCGGGCAGCCAAAGCGCCACCGACGTGCCTTCGCCGACGCTGCTGTCGATCGTCAGGCGGCCGCCGAGCTGCAACGCCAGACCGTGCGCCATCGACAGGCCGAGCCCGGTGCCGCGGCCGACGCCCTTGGTCGAGAAGAACGGCTCGACCGCGCGCCGGCGCGTGTCGGCGTCCATGCCGGTGCCGGTGTCGGTGACGCGGATGACGACATAGGCCCCCGGCGCCAGCCCCGCCGCGGCCGGATTCTCCCCGCGCTGCGCCGACACGGTCAGCCGGCCGCCGCCCGGCATCGCATCGCGCGCGTTGACCGCCAGATTGAGCAGCGCCATCTCGATCTGCTGCGGATCGGCGATCGCATGCGGCAGCGCCGGAGCGATATCGAGCTGCAACCGGATCTGCGGCCCCAGCGTCGTGCCGATCAGGTCCGCCATGCCATGGATCAGCGCCGACGGCGCGACCGGCTCGGGGCGCAAAGGTTGCCGGCGCGCGAAGGCGAGCAGCCGCTGCACCAGCGTGCGCGCCCGGTCCGCCGACTGCAACGCGCCCGCGATCAGCCGCTGTTCGCGCTCCCCGCCGATCTGGCGGCGGTGGAGCATGTCGAGGCTGCCGATGATCGGGGTCAGCAGATTGTTGAAATCGTGCGCGACGCCGCCCGTCAGCGACCCCATCGCCTCCAGCTTCTGCGATTGCTTGAGCGCCTCCTGCGTCTCGACCAGTTCGCGGGTCCGCTCCTCCACCCGCTGTTCGAGCGAGCTCGCCGCGCGGCGCAGCGCCTCTTCCATCACCTTGCGCTCGGTGATGTCGATGGTGACGCCGGCCATGCCCTCGACCCCGCCGCCCAGCAGCAGCGCCGGGCGGCCGCGCGCCTCGATCCAGCGCTGGTCGCCGGCGGGCGTGGTGATGCGATATTCGACGTGATAGTCGCCCCCCTCCGCCAGGCTGGCCTCGATCGCCGCGCGCACCCGGTCGCGATCCTCCGGCGCGACCGCGGCCTCGAAATCCTCGTAGGTGAAGGGCGCGGCGGGATCGCGGCCGAACGTCACCCGGCACGTCTCCGACGTCTCGAGCCGGTGGCCGAGCGCATCGAGCGCCCAGGTGCCCATCCGCCCGGCGTCGAGCGTCAGCGTACGCAGCCGCTCGCTTTCCTCCATCGCGTGGATCAGCCGCGCATTCTCGATCGCGGTGCCGGCGAGCTGCGCGAGCATCTGCAACCGGTCGATCACCTCGGGGCCATGGTCGCCGGGCTCGGACCAATAGGCGCCGAGCGCGGCGACCGGCTCGGGCGTGCCGATCGGCGCCATGATCAGGCTGCGCACGAAGGTGGCGCGATAGGCGTCCTGTGGCACGCGCGGATCGGTGCGCACGTCGGCGATCACCGTCGTCTGGCGATGGCGCATCACCCAGCCCGAGATGCAGCTGTCGGCGGCATAGCGATTGCCGCGCCACAACGGCCCGATCGCATCCTCGGCGACGTAATAGCATTGGTCGCCGTCCTTGAGCGCGACCGCGATCCCCTCGGCGTCGAGCGCATCGCGCGCGGTCAGCCGCAGCGCCTCGACCACCGCGGCGATCGACCGGGCGGCGCCGAGCCGTTCGCTCGCTTCGCGGAGCAGCGCACTGACGTCTCGCCCCTGGGGCACTATCGGTTCCTTCGTGGGAGCGGGTCCCGCCTGACCCTTATCATCTCCCCCCGGCGAACGCGACGAGACAAACACCGTGAAACCACGTGGATGGCCTGATCGCGATCGGCCGGGCGGCCGATTGCAACGATCCTGGCGAAGGATCGTTAAAGCCCCGTAACAGCAGGATGTCGCGACAGGATGAAATGCGCCGTCGGGTCCGCCGCAGCCGATGAATCGGCCCGATCGGCGCTCCGAGGTCGCCCGACTCCCGCCGCATAACGCGCACGTCTTGCCTGATATCGATTGTCAATTGGCGCCGAGCCTGAGCTGTCTCCTGCGATCCATGTTGGAAAGGTGAGTATATGCGTCTGAATTTCCGTAAATCTTCCGCGGTTGTCGTGATCCTGGTCGGTGCCACCGCGCTCGGCGGCTGCGCGACCAAGGGGTTCGTCCGGGAGCAGATCGCCACCGTCAACACCCGCATCGACGGCATGGACGGTCGTCTGCGCACGGTCGAGGGCACCTCGGGCCAGGCACTCGCCCAGGCACAGGCCGCCGCGGGCCAGGCGCAGCAGAACGGCCAGCGCATCGACCAGCTCAACGGCCGCGTCGATGGCCTCGACCAGCAGGTCCAGCAGCAGGCGCAGCAGCGCGCCCGCCGTCCCCGCGGTTAAGCACCAGGGCACCGGACGGCTCTGCTGAACAAGATCGTGTCGACAGGGCTGTCCCGTCGCGGCCGCACGGCGCTCGCCGTGCTGGTCGCGCTCGCGCTGAGCGTCCCGGCTGCGGCGACCGCGCCGCAGCCGGGTGCGCGCAAGACCGCACCGCGCGCCAAGGCGGCGGCCAAGGCCAAAACCAAGGCCAAGACCGCGAAACCCGTCGCTCCCGTCGTCGTGCCGGCGCTGCCGCGTTCGGACGCGGCGAACCGGGTGATCGCCTGGGTCGCCGCGGCGCACGACAATGCCGGCCTGCCCTATGCGGTGATCGACAAGCCGACCGCATCGCTCTTCCTGTTCAGCGCCAAGGGCGAATTCCTCGGCGAGACGCCGGTGCTCCTCGGGGTCGGCGTCGGCGACGAATCCTCGCCGGGGATCGGCGCCAAGCGGCTCGAGGAGATCGGCCCCGCCGAGCGGACGACGCCGGCGGGACGGTTCGTCGCCAAATTCGGCCGCGCCTTCGGCAACCAGCGCGTGCTCTGGGTCGATTATGCCAACTCGGTCGCGCTGCATGCGGTGATCACCACCCACAAGAGCGAGCATCGCGTCGACCGCCTGCTGTCGCCGACCCCTGACGACAACCGGATCAGCTTCGGCTGCATCAACGTCGGCACGAGCTTTTACACCAAGTCGCTGCGCCCGCTGTTCCAGAAGAAGGGCGGCATCGTCTACATCCTACCCGACACGCTGCCGCTCGACGACGTCTTCCCCCGGCTGCGCCTGCTGCCCTATCTGGGGGCGACTGCCTGAAGCAGTTTCGTTCGCGCGGAGACGCAGAGAACGCAGAGGTGTATCGGATGGGTTAGCGCGGTCCCGTCATCGCATGACCCGACGGGAAACGCCGCGGGGGCGGCAAATGCAACATCTCCGCGCCTCCGCGCAGACCATCCTTCTGCTTTTGCTGGCTGTCGGTCTGACCTAGGCTGCCGCGGCGCCCCGGCACCGGAGGCGGTCATGCGAAGGAACGATCATGCTGATGCTCACGCTTGCCCTGCTGGCTGCGGCGGACCGACCGGTGGTGGTGAGCGCGCTGACCACCGGCCAGCTCGTCGAGCAATGCCGCGGCAAGGACAACGACCCGACCTCCAATTTCTGCACCGGCTATATCCTCGGCGTCTTCGACACGCTGTCGCTGGCCCGCCAGATCTGCCCGTCGCCGGCGCGCGCATCCAATATCGAGGTGCTGGCCTCGGCCCGCAAATATCTGCGCAAGCACAAGAAGGCCGCTGCCGCCCCGGCCTTCGTCATCCGCGACGCGCTGCGCGACGCCTTTCCGTGCAAACGCAAGTAACGGCATGAAGGACTGGGCGGCGGTCGTCGCGGCGGGGCTGGCGCTGCCCGGGGTCGAGCAGGGCAGCCGCTATGGCCGCCCGGCGTTGCTGTTCCGCGGCCGGATGCTCGCCGCCACCACCGCCCCCGACCCGGCGAGCTTCGTCCTCCACGTCGCTCTTCCCGACAAGGAGGTGCTGATCGATACCGACCCCGCGACCTTCTGGGAGACGGATCATTATCGCGGCTGGCCGGCGGTCCTTGTCCGCTATGGCACGACCGCGACCGGGCGCATCGCCACGCTGCTCGCCCGCGCCTGGTGGGACCGCGCCACCATCGCCCAGCGCCGCGGCTATGGCGAACGACCGTGACGCGCGTCACACCGGCGTCAATAGGCTGCCGCTGGTCTGCAGCCGCTCGATATCCCGGCGCGGCGGGGCACCGAACAGGCGGGCATATTCCCGGTTGAACTGCGACGCGCTGTCATAGCCGACGGCGAAGCCCGCGCTTCCCGCGGTCGTCCCTTCCGACAGCATCAGCCGGCGCGCCTCCTGCAAGCGAAGCTGCTTTTGATATTCGAGCGGCGTCATCTTGGTCACCGCCTTGAAATGCTCGTGCAGCGACGACGGACTCATCCCCGCGGCCGCGGCGATGTCGCCGATGCGCAATTGCCGGTCGAAGCCGTTGCGGATGAGCGCGATGGCGCGGCTCACTTGGTTGAGATGACTGTCGGCGACCGCCATGTAGCGAAGCGCGGCGCCGTGCGGGCCGCTGAGCAGGCGGTAGAAGATCTCGCGCTCGATCAGCGGTGCCAGCGTCGGGATATCCTCGGGCCGTTCCAGCAGCCGCACCAGCCGGATCGCCGCATCGGTCAGATCGTCGTCGCTGCGATAGACCGCCAGCGCCGGCAAATCGGCCTTCGGCGCGCGGCCACCCGCGGCGAGGATAAGGTCCGTCAGCGCTACCTGGTCGATATCGATCTTGCAGCACAGATAGGGCGCCTCGGCGCTGGCCTCGGTCACGTGCCCGACCAAGGGCAGGTCGACCGACACCAGCAGATAGTGCGTCGCATCGTAGACCAGGCTGCGATCCGCCAGCGACACGCGCTTGGCGCCTTGGGCGATCAGGCAAAGCGACGCGTCATAGACCGCAGGCAGCGGCACCGTCGGCTCGTCGGCACGAAACAGCGACAGGCGCTTTACCGCCGTGCTCGCCGTGCCGGTGCGGGTGATGTGCCGCACGACGAGGGCGGCGAGGTCGGCGATCCGGGTCATCGCCTTTGTGTGTCCGCATCCCGCCACGCCCGCAAGCGCATCGCTGCGGTTTCGGAGGATCGTGCAATACGTCCGGGGGATCGCTGTCACGCTCCGGCCGGCGCCGGTGCCACCTGTGTCGCGTCACAGCGACAGCAAGGAAAGCATCATGACCGACGTCATCGACAAGACCATCCTCATCAGCGGTGCCTCCAGCGGCATCGGCGAGGCGACGGTACGCGAACTGGCCACGACGGGCGCCCGTCTGTTCATCGGTGCGCGCCGGACCGACCGCCTGGAAGCGCTCGCGGCCGAGCTCGGCGCCAATGTCGGCTGGCAGGCGCTCGACGTCACCGACGCGGCGAGCTTCGCCGCCTTCGCCGACGCCGCGCAGGCGCGGTTCGGGCGTATCGACGTGCTCGTCAACAATGCCGGCGTGATGCCGCTCTCGCCGCTCGCCGCGCTGAAGCAGGACGAATGGACGCGGATGATCGACGTCAACATCCACGGCGTGCTCAACGGCATCGCCGCGGTGCTGCCGCGCTTCGTCGCGCAGGGATCGGGGCATGTCGTCAACGTCGCATCGATCGCGGCGCATATGGTGATGCCCAGCGCAGCGGTCTATTGCGCGACCAAACATGCGGTGTGGGCCATCACCGAAGGCCTCCGGCAGGAGCATGACGACATCCGCACGACGATCATCTCGCCCGGCGTGGTGGCGACGGAGCTCGGCAACGACATCACCGATCCGGACATCGCGACCGCACTGACGACGTGGCGGCAGAAGTCGCTCACCCCCGACGCGATCGCGCGCGCGATCCGCTATGCACTCGCGCAGCCCGACGGCGTCGATATCAACGAGGTCATCGTCCGACCGACGGCCGCCGGAATGTAGCCCCCGGACGCCTTCCGACGGCCCCCGCCCCGGGGGGCGGGGGCCGTCGGGGGCATGCGCGATCAGGTTACATTTTGTGTCGCGGGCGTTGCGAGGGATATGTGACCGATGCGGGCGGTTCCAAGGTCGACGAAGCCGGAGCCACCATGACCAAGACCCTCTTTGCGCACCTTGTCCTCGCCTCGACGATGCTCGCCGGGGCGGTGCATGCGCAGTCCGCACCCAAGGTCGTCGGGCTCGCGTCGCAGCCCGAACCCTATGCGACGGCATCGGTGATCAACCATCCGCGCACGATCGGCTGGCCCGAGGGGCGCACGCCGGTCGCGCCACGCGGCTATGAGGTGGTGAAATTCGCCGGCGGTCTCGACTATCCGCGCCAGGCGTTGCTGCTGCCCAATGGCGACGTGCTGGTCGCCGAGGCGCGCACCAAGCCCAAGCTGGATGCCGAGCCGGAGGTGCAGCGCGGCCAAGCGCTATCGAAGACCGCGGGATACAGCGCCAACCGCCTCACGCTGCTGCGCGACGCGGACCGCGACGGCGTCGCCGAGCAACGCTTCGTCGTGCGCGAGGGGCTCAACCAGCCGTTCGGGATGCAATATGCCGACGGCCGGCTCTACGTCGCCAATACCGACGGGGTGGTGAGCTTTCCCTATACGCCCGGGCAGACGCGGATCACCGCCGCGCCCAAGCCGCTGATCGCGCTGCCTGCGGGCGGCTACAACAACCATTGGACGCGCAACCTGCTGCTCAGCCCGGATGGGCGGACGCTCTACGTGTCGGTCGGCTCGGCCTCTAACGTCGGCGAGCATGGCATGGCGGAGGAGAAGCGCCGCGCCGGCATCCTCGCGGTGGATGTCGCGAGCGGACGCGAGCGGATCTATGCCTCGGGCCTGCGCAATCCCGTCGGCATGGCGTGGGCGCCGGCCAGCGGCGTGCTGTGGACCGCGGTCAACGAGCGCGACGAGATCGGCGACGACATCTCGCCCGACTATCTCGTCGGCGTGCGCGACGGCGGCTTCTACGGCTGGCCGTACAGCTATTACGGCAGGCAGGATCCCCGCCACGCCAACGAACGCCGCGATCTGCTCGCGACGACGCTGATGCCCGACGTCGCGGTCGGGGCGCATGCCGCGGCACTCGGCCTCGCCTTCGCCAAGGGGGATGGGCAGGCCGCCTATGTCGCGCGCCACGGATCGTGGAACCGCGCCAGCTTCAGCGGCTATGACGTGCTGGCGGTGCCGTTCTCGGCAGGTCGACCGACCGCGGCGCCGCAGCCGTTCCTCACCGGCTTCGTCGCCGATGCCAGGAAGGGCGAAGTCTACGGCCGCCCGGTGAGCGTCCAGACGCGCGAGGACGGCGCGGTGTTCGTCGTCGACGATGCGGGCGACACCGTCTGGCTGGTGCGCCGCACGTCGTGACCGTCGCCACGCGTCTTCGGCCTTCGCATTGACCCCGTAGATTTCTTGGGTGGCTTTGCAGCGCCTCGACATCGGCCGCCGCGCTACATCCGGAAGCGTATCGTGCCGCCGATGGTGCGCGGATCGCTCGGCGAGCCGAGGATCAGGCCGGAATTGCCCGCCTGGATCGTCAAATTCTGGATATAGTCGGCATCCAGCAGGTTGCGCGCCCAGACGATCACCTCGAGGCCATCGGCGAAGCGATAGCTGATGTTGGCGTTGGTCAGATTGTAGCCGCGGATGTAGGTGAAGCGCGAGAGGCTGGGGTCGCCGTTGTAGCCGCTGCGCGAGGCGGTATCGACGTGGACGAATACCGCGCCGCTGCCGATCGGGCGGGTGTAATCCAGCCCTGCGGTCAAGGCGAAGCGCGGCAGCGAGGCGAGGCGTCGGCCCGTCAGGCTGCACTGGGTCGTCGCGGCAGTCTGAACTTCCAGCGGGCAGGGGCCGGCCGGGTAGTTGCTATACTCGCCGTCGGAATAGGCGAAATTGGTGCGGGCGCTGAGGCCGGGCAACAGGACGGCGGTGACGTCCGCCTCGATTCCCTTCACCGTCACCTCGGGAATGTTGGAGAGATAGCCGCGCAGCTGCACCGTCTGGGTCAGCGAATTCTCGACCACCGTCGCCTGGAAGTCGTGCACCTTGGTGTAGAAGCCGTCGATGTTGACGATCAGGCGCCGGTCGAACAGCGTGTTCTTGATCCCGACCTCATAGGTTTCGTTGCGCTCCGGGCGCACCACCGCGGTGGCCAGCACCGGGCGATTGCTGTTGTCGAGCGGCAGGCCGGACATGTTGATCCCGCCCGATTTGAAACCGCGCGCATAGCTCGCATAGGCCATGGTGTTTTCGGTCGCCTGCCACGCGATGTTGCCGCGACCGGACAGGCTGCCGTCGCTGTCGTGTGCGTCATAGCTTTGCGGCCGCAGTACGCCGAGACGCGCGTTGATCAGTGCGGCGCTGGTCGTCGCCGGCCCGCCGGAGACGGTGGTGTTGTAATAACCGTCCTTGTCCTCCTGCGTGTAGCGCAGGCCGAGCGTCGCCGTGACGGTCGGCACGATCCGCCAGTTGACCTCGCCGAACGCGGCATAGCTGCGGCTGCGGAAATCGGTGCGGCCATCCTGGCCGTAGCCGTCGAGCAGATTGGCCGGCACCGCCGTGTTGTTGGTGCCCGTCGTCGTGCCGATCAGATAGCGCGCCGCAGCGGGACCGTAGATGCTGATCGGCCGTCCGACGATCCTCTGCCGGAAGCCGTACAGGCCGACGACATAGGAGACCGGCCCGGTCCCGTTCGAGGCGAGGCGCAGCTCCTGGCTATACTGGTCCTGCCGCGAGGGGATGTGCTGCGACGACTGGATCGGCAGGCCGGTATAATCGCGGTCGTTCTCCGCATCCCAGTTCCAGAAGCGCCACGCGCTGACCGAGGTGAGCGTCGCGAAACCGAGGTTCCAGTCGGTGATCGCGCTGACCCCGCCTTCGTTGGTGTCGACGCCGAGCGGCCCGTCGATGTCGGTGACGCGATCATAGGCGTTGGTGCTCGCCGGCGTGTAGCCGAATTGCGCGGCGAGGCCGGCGGGACCGCCGAACTGCCGGCTGGCGGCACGCAGGCTGGTGCCGGTGCGCAGATAGACCTGTCCGCAGCAATAGGCCTGGAAATTGGTGAAGTCGGCGATGACCCGCATCTGGATCGCGTCGTCGGGCTTGAACAGCAATTGCCCGCGCACCGCCTGCGTGCCGAGCGTGTTGGTGTCGCGGCCGGTGCGGATGTTGTCGATCACGCCGTCGCGTCGCGTCGACACGGCAGACAGGCGATAGGCGATGCTGTCGGTGATCGGGCCGGAGACCCAGCCCTTGGCCTGCGCGAAATTGTAGGAGCCGTAGGACAGTTCGGCGAAGCCCTCCTGCGTGAAGGTCGGCGATCGCGTGGTGATGTTGAGCGCGCCAGCCGTCGTGTTCTTGCCGAACAGCGTCCCCTGCGGTCCGCGCAGTTCCTCGACCTGTTCCAGGTCGGCGAAGTCGAACGCGGCGGTGGCGGGGCGGGCGTGATAGACCTGATCGACGTAGAAGCCGACGCCCGGCTCCAGCCCGTCATTCGCCTGGCTGACCGCGACGACGCTCGATCCGAGGCCGCGGATGGTGAAGGCGGTGTTGCGCGGATTGGCCGAGCTGTAGTTGAGGCTGGGGATCAGCGTCGTCAGCCCCTGCGTGTTGACCGTATAGCTCTGGTCGATTAGCGCGCCGCCCACCACCGACAGCGCGGCCGGGACCTTCTGCGCATTCTCCGCCCGGCGCCGTGCGGTGACGATGACGTCCGCGACGCCGTCCGTGTCGTCGGCGGCTTCGGCCTGCGTCGGGTCGGCGGTGGTCGATTGCGCGACGGCGGGTGCCGCGACGACAGGCATGGCGACCGCACCCAGCAAGACCGCGAGACGCTTGGACATCGATGAACACCCCTTTGGCGCGGGGCGTCCGCGCTCGTTATATCCGGGCGTATATCGACTGTGTATTCAGGCGTATATAGAGGATCGGCTCAGCGCGCGGCGGGGGGCAGCGGCTCCGGGCGAAGGCTGGCGCGCAGCCGCGCATAGGCGGGGCGATCGGCGATCGTCGCCGCCTCGGCTTCCATCTCGCGATACGCCTGCAGCACGAGGATGCCGGTGTCGGTGATGCGCGCGCCCCGCTCCACCCCGCCGCCCCGCAGCGTTTCGACGACCGGCGGGTCGAAGCAGCGGTTCATCTCGTCGACGAGCAGCCATGCGCGCCGGTAGCTCATGCCGAGCGCGCGCCCGGCCGCCGAGATCGAGCCATGCGTCTTGATCGCGTCGAGCAGGTCGGCCTTGCCCGGCCCCAGAGCGAGGGCATCACCGCAGGCGATCTGGAGCTTGAGCCAGAGCGGGCCGATCTTCATGTCATTTGCCGATCATCACGTCGCTTGCCTTGACGATGACCGTCACGGTATCGCCCGCGGCGAGGCCGAGGTCAGCAATCGCCTCTTCGGTGATGCTGGCGGTGACGATGGTGCCGCCCCCGATGTCGACCTTGACGGTGCCGTTGACCGCACCGGGCGTGATCGCGACGATCGTGCCGGAGATCTGGTTACGCGCGCTCAGCTTCATCGTTCATCCTCTTCATCGTGTCGGACCCGTCTACGTCGATCGCCCGCCGATCGCCACGGTGCATCATCGCGTCATACGGGGCCGGTGAGCGAATGGCCAAAATCGTACGCTAAGGTGCCGTCTTAGCGTGTCATTCCGCCGAGCTGGGATCAATTGGGGTGCATCGATCGCGTAACGGGTTACGTGACACCGCTTGATGCCGATCAAGCCGGACAGGCGCTTCGTCGCCCCGGTTGTCGGCATTATGATTTGAATGTGCATCGAGCTGTTCCGGATCTGCAGGTCGCCTGGCCTGATGCGATTACAGGTCGCTGGTCGTCATGGTGATGATCCCCCGGACGAGCAGATGCGCGGCTATGTGGACACGGTTCTCGGCAAGCAGCTTATTGCGCACACTGTTGATGTGCTGTTCGACCGTTCGGCGTGCGATACCCAGAATGCTTCCGATCTCCCTGGCGGAAAATCCCTTCAGCATCAGGCGGCACACGTCGTCCTCCCGCGGGGTGAGCCTGACGGAGGGGTAGTTCGTCATCTTCATTTTCCTGGATCTGTTAGTGACCCAAGGGCGCCCAGGCCCCGTGCAGGCGGGCGCTGCTCGCCCGTCCATCCGTAATCTTACGTACCTGTTTCTGCGGATTCACAGGCCCGCCGGGCCTGTTAGCTTCGCGCGCATCTGAAGCGGAGCGACTATGAGCCACCCCACACCCCCCGTCAGCGACGCTATGCTGGAGCGCCTGCGCCTGGAGATGTCGCACTATGCGAACTTCGTCGACCTCATCCTCGACGATCCGGACAGCCGGTATGGCGGCGAGGATGGTCGGACGACGCTGATCGAGATGCTCGGCCTACTGATCGGGCTGACCGGGTCCGAGGATGATGCCATCGCCTGGCTTATCAACTCGCGTGGCTTCAACGATGCGGTGAAGGACGATGTATGCGCTGGATTGGCGCACGGCGACTTCTGGACGCTGGCGGCCCATGCCGACTGGCTGCGGGTCATCGACACCAATCGGGACCTGTGCCCTGCGTTGATCGAGGCGGTCTTTCGCAAGGGTGCCGCTCCCAAGTGCGATACGCCATGATCGCTTCCGACGCGGGAGTGGCGCTGCTTCTCAACGGCGCCGCCTTGCTTGCGGCAGGCGAGATCGGCAAGCGCCGGCGGGTTAGAGGCATCGGCTTGGTCGTGCTGCTCACCGGCTGCGCGATGACGATCATCGGCCTGCTGGCCAGGTCGATCCCGACGGGGGCGTGACGATGGAGAACCCCGGCGACCGATCTCCCACAGCGCACGATATCAACGAGGCAGAACGCATGCTTCGTGCGCGCCATTACGCCGACGTCCTTCGCGAACGCCCCGAACTCGTGCAGGCGGCGGCCACCCGGATCGCCATGGTCGTCGGGACAGGCGAGGCGACGCTCGGGCAGCGGCTGTGGCATGCCCTTCTCGGTGAGCCCCTCGACATGATTATCCGGTGCATGACGGCGGACGATGCCGACGGGCGCCTGCTGCGGTCGAACAACCCGTTCTCGGTGCTGATCGGGCAAACCGACGTTGCGGCGCGACGCCAGACGCGCCGGGATGCCCGGAAGCAATGTTAGTGACCGACCCGGTACCATTTGGTCCGGGGCGCCTCGATCGTGTCGATGGCGGCGCGCAGCCGCCAAAGATCCTCGATCGTGCCGCCGAGCATCTTGGCGGGCGTTAGGCCCGACAGCACGCACAGCGGACATTCGAAGGCGCGGCGGATGGCGGCGCCATCATGGCCGAGCCCGTGTTCGATCCGCTGGAGGATGTTGGCGAACAGTCGGAGGCGCTCAGTTTGCCCGTGGTCGATGTGCGGCAGGCAGCCGTGGTCGATAAGCGCGACGGCATCGCCCGGCGCCGTCCCCAGCGCCACGACCAGATAGTCCCACGGCAGACGGTGCGTCATCATGATTCGCCCGATCAGGTCGAGCAGCCAGGCGGGGTTGGTCCCGGAACCGGAGGCGCAGGGATTGGCATTTAAGGACATGGGTTCTTTCGGCAGCAGGATCACCGCCCGGTCGGATCGGATCAGGCTGCCTTCGCTTTCATCCACGTCGACAGCTTCGCGTCGCTGCCTTCCTGCTCTGTACCGTTGGCAGTGAGATTGCCGGCCTACCAGTCGTCTGTCTTTCCTGAGATGGCCGAGGACAAATCGGCTATGACCGAACCTTGCTAACGTCCTCAGCGCAACTGGCGCTGCCGCCTTCCGGAAGCCGATCATGTCGGCTGGAGGACCTGGCGCGGACACGCGCCACCCGACCTATAGCAGCCGCGCAGTTGGTCCCCGCATCCGCCCCACGGAACGGCTAAGGGGCATGACAAATCGGTAGAGGGCACGTTCTGCTGGCAGGTGTGTCATCACGTCGAAATCAACGTCTCCGCTGACCATGCCCCTTGGAGGCGCAGTGAATTTGCCGGCGGCACATTTACGGTATTGCGCCCAACTTTTTGAGCATGACAAATTGCATCTTTTGTCATGTGACGTTTGGCCCTTTTGCCAACCTCGGAACCAACTTTTGTCATGTCAAGATACGGCGTAATCGGCGCACCCTTGGACATGACAAACCGGCAAAAAGAGGGTGCAGCGGCAAGCGGCCGATTGGCTCATTTTTCAGCTTCGTGAGCGTGCAGCGCGATTAGGGGCGCAGTAAATCTGGAGTCCCCAGGTTTACGGTATTGCGCCGAACTTTTTGAGCATGACAAAACTACCTTTTTGTCAGGGGTCAAAAAGCCAGAACCGGAGGGTCTGGTAGCGGATTTGTCATGTCCTCGAACGGAGTGAAACGGAGCCCCGTGGATATGACAAAGCCAAGGTGGGGCCCTTCCGGAAGTCGTTGACGATGTCCGCGTCTGGATACATTTTCACGACCATGGGAGTGCCGGTCTATTGACCGTTCCAGGCGCGCCCCAAGGGGGCTTTAGCTTATGACATCGACGACTGACGTGGCCCGGGTCGGCCATAGCGCTTCAGCGTCCAAAGCCGACGACCCGCAGGGCACCGAAGACTTTGCAGCCATCCTCGCGATGGTGGCTGCACGTGCATTGGACCACCGTGGTGGTCTGGACATGGATAGCGTTTCGCTGGACATGCTGCGAACTCAGGAAGACCGCGAAGAGGTCCTGCGTGAGTTCGTCACTGCGATGATGCCCGACCGGGTGAATCCGGTGCTGTGGGCGCGCTGGCTGCAGGGCGGCGCTGCCCCCTTCGAACGGTCGAGGCTCGCCTCGCCCGCACCGGCCGGCGTAGCCATCGGAAGGGCTGTTCAGAGGCAGTCGAAGTCGGTCGCAAGGCACGTGACGGGAGTGCGTAAGGCAGAGCGTCAGGTGGAGACTGCGCAGCGTCATCTCGAGGAGGCGCGGAGCAAACTTGCTGTCGCCAAATCCAAGGACGCCGCCTTCATCGAGTACGTTGTGAGCGAGCACCTTCTGAGCATCATGGCACCCATGTTCGCCATGGGTCCGGCGTGGACGGTCATGCGGGCCGTGAGCGGCCACGTCGGCGCGGATGCGATGGCGGAGGAACTCACATTGATCAAGGATCCCAAGCGGCGATCCGAGCGTGAGGAGGCGATCCGTCAAAAGCGCCAGGACGGCACCGAGCGGATGCTCGACGTCTTCGATTATTGGGCCGGCGACATCGACTTCGAGTACGAGCTTCGCGAGGCGATCGAGGGCGTCACCGACAGGTACGGCAAGCGTGAGCGGCCGGAGGGACAGCGCCGCACTCGGGCGGTGATGAAGAAGAGCGTGGGCGATCCGGAGCTGCGTCGTGAGCGCGAGGAGATCGTGGATGGGATGAAGCGTCAGGGACGCTGACGACCGACGATCCGGCCTCCTGTAAGGGCCTCGGCGGGAGACTGCCGGGGCCCTTCTCGCGTCAGCGCGCAAGGGTGTTCCGAAGGCTGAGGAAGGCGTCCGTGAAGGGGGCTTCCCCAAGCGGCGGGACGGCGGCGTGGATGCGCAGAATCCGTATCGGATCGACGGCGATGGAGGGCATGGCCGAAACCTTCCGGACGGCAGCGACGGTGTAAGTGCACAGGTCACCGTCGTCGGCGATGTCGAGGGCTGCGGCGGGGCAGGCGAGCGCCTTCAGGGCGTCGAGCGCGGCGGGGCGCAGGACGTCGGCGGGCTGTAGTCGTGTGGGGGTTCTGGGCACCAGTTCGTCGAACTGATGCCTGAGATCGTCGCGCGATCAGGATAAAAGCCGGAAGCCGTTGCCGTCGTCGATTATCGCGAAGCGGCGGCGAGTGAGCGCAAATTGGTGCGATCAGCACAGAAGTCCCGAGCATTCTACGCGGCGACAAAGGAATGATCGAAGACGCCCTACTTTACGCCCTCCATGTCATCGAGACCGGCAAGGATCGCGCGGCACCGCGCGGTAACCGCGTCGACGATCATCGGCAGGGTGGCGTCGCCCCCCGCGGGCATGGCTTCGACATCCATCCGCGCCCGAACGACGTTGGCCAGCACCCGGTTCGCCAGCGTGCGAACGCGGCGGATGGTCGGTGCTGCGCCCAATCCGCAGGCGGCGGCGAGCCGCAGCCAGTGCCTTCGCTTCAGATAGTCGCCGCGGTTCTTATCTGCGACCGTCTGCGCGAGATTGCGGGTGACACCGTCGAACACCTCCGCGCACATCACGTCATACAGGGGGGCGGTCCGCACTCGCGATCCTGCCGGGATCAGGATCGAATAGTTTTTGGCATGGGCATCGGTGTTGCACGCCAGCACATTGAAGACGACGGCATCGAACAGTCGCAACGCATCAGGCGCGAGCGCCTGTCGCCGGACGAGGTTCATCATGTCGGCGATGGTCGAGCCACGAATGCCCGTTCTGTTGCGCTCGTACTTGGCGGAGGGTGGCTTCCCCAAAGCCTGGCAGAAGTCTTCCTGATGCAATCTGTGCCAGTTCATACCATCCGACAAGCGATCGTATCGCGGGATCAGGAAGTATTGCCTGCCGCCCGCCACGCCGGTCGTAACCGGCGGCACGGTCAGGCCACAATGCCGGGCCAGCGTCAGGCACCAGGCTTCGTTCTGCACGCTGCCGTGGAGACGGTCGCTGTCGGGCTTTAGAATATGCGTGGACGGTGAGCCGTCGAGCGGGATGTAAAGATGGCCATCGGCGTCGCAGGCCACCGCCAGCTTGATCTGAACGCCTGCCAGCGACATCGACACGCCATCGTCCCCGGCAAGGAACGGCTTGCGGGGAAGTTCTTCGATGATGCGTTCGAGATCGTCGTCAGTGGCGATCCGCTGCCAGGATTGCGTTCCGGTCAGCCCCGGTGCACCGAACGACAGCGCGCCCGCGGTATCCCGGCCGATCGCTTCCAGCAGGGCCAGAACGTCGGTCTGCGCGACGCCGAGCTGGCGCGAGATGACCGCAAGCTGCTCGGCCTCCGGTAGCAGGTTGCTCGCCCAGGTCAGGAAACGGGCGGACTCCACCCCATGCTCGTCGAGCGGCATCGTGATGGAAATTGGAAAAGCATGCCGGGCGTTCGTCCACGAAGAGGCATAGACAAACCGTGGTCCGGCGGCCTCCTCATGGACCTCACCGACCAGATGTTCCTCGAAATAGACCGGCAGGATCATGCGGCGCTCTGCGCTTCGAGCAGGCTGACCGGGTCCAGCCCGACCAGCCCGGCGACGACGAAAGCGCGGCCGACCTGGCAGGTCGGCTTGCCCTTCTCCAGTTCGTGGACGAAGCGGATGCCTACACCGGCAACGGTAGCCAGATCCTCGAGACTGAGCCCCATTTGCTGGCGACGCGCTCGTACAAGCGCGCCGAAGCGGCGGGAGAACCATAGCGCATCGTTTTCCTTGTCAGCATGATCCATGAAACATCCTTTCCCGAACGGGAAAGATCAGACATTGGCACTTGGAAATCAAGCTCTTCTTTCCCGTTCGGGAAAGGTTGATGCCGCTTGAAGCATCTAAGCCGCTATTTTTCCCGATCGGGAAACTATTCTTCACCCGGCATGACGCCGCGCGACGGCTGCCCATAGCTGATCGGCGTCGATCCTACCGTTTCGGATTAGGCGCAGCCGACCACGTGACCGCATCAGGGTCGGCCGGGTGGTGACTGCTACGCCTTCGTCGCTGACGGAGGCCAGATCGCGTTGGCGACATCGCTTATACGCCTTGCGCCCGGTCTGTCGGGAGCCTCCGCTCCGGCCTCACCTGTCGGGACAGGCGGTATTGCGTCGCAGCAAAGCGGCTCTATGATACGTTGCAACATACCTAACGCCGACGCATCGCATGATGGACCGGTGCCTGGAGACCGCATGCCTCTTACTACCGGCTTCGTCCGTCGTTTCCGTCCGTCCGCTTTGGGGTACGTCCTTGCGATCGGTGCCGCGCCGCTCGCCGCGGAGGCGCAGGACGTCGAGGAGGAGCGCGCCGACATCGTCGTGCTCGGCACGCGCAGCACGGTCGATCGGACGCTGTCGTCCGATCCGGTGACCGAGCGGATGTCGCAGTCCAGCCGCTCGCTCGAACACGACGTCCTGCAAGCGGCGGGCACGTACCGGCTCAGCGATGCGCTGGAGCTGGTCAGCGGCTTCAGCCAGCAGAACAATCGCGGCGGTGTCCTCGACAATTTCGCCATCCGCGGCTTTCTTGGCACACCCGATGGCGGCGCCGAATTCTACGTCGACGGCTTCGTCGCCAATCGCGGCATGGCGCCGCCCCGCGATCCCGCGACGGTCGAGCGGATCGAGGTGCTGAAAGGGCCGGCGGGCGCCGTCTTCGGCGACGTCGATCCGGGCGGGCGGGTCAACATCGTCAGCAAGGTGCCGCGCTTCTCGTCGCATGCGCATGCTGCCGTCACCTACGGATCGTTCGATACGCGCCGGGCCGAGCTCGATGCGACGGGGCCGATCAGCGACACTCTGGCCGCACGGATCGTCGTCGCGGCGGAGGACAGCGACGGCTGGCGCGATACCGTCTCGCTCCGGCGCCGCATCGTCTCGCCATCGCTGACCTGGCAGCCCAGCGCGGCGGTTCGCCTGACCTATCTCGGCGAGATCATGCGGTTCGACACGCCGTTCGATCGCGGCATCCCCGCCGTCGGCGACGATGCCAATGCGCTGCCGCGCTCAAATTATTACGGCGAGCCGGCGAACGGCGTCACGCGGTTCCGCAATATGCGCCATCAGCTCACCGGCCTCGCGCGGCTCGACACCCGCTGGACGCTGAACGGCGGTGTCGTGTGGCGGACGGGATCGCTCAAGGGCTTTTCCGCGGATCAGTCGCGGATCGTCGGCACGCAGCTATGGCGCCAGCGCCGGTCGCGCGACTTTGTCGTCGACGATCTGTCCGCACGGCTGGAACTCGCCGGCGACGTCGGACGGCACCGCGTGAGCCTCGGACTGAAGGGCTATCGCCTGACCTATGGCGAGCGCTGGATGCGCCGCAATCCCACCGGGGCGGCGCCCTATGCGGTCGATCTGTACGATCCTGCGCCGACCTATGGCGCGATCGCCGCGCCGCTTCTGCCCTTCACCAACAACGACGAGCGCCGCTGGGCCGGCACGCTCTACGTGCAGGACATGTGGGACGCGACCGACCGGCTCACCCTCGTCGGTGGGGCCAGGATCGATCCCTATCGCCAGACGATCGTCAACAACACCACGGGCGGTACCGGACGCACCGTCGACGCGCCGGTCAAGTTCCGCGCCGGCGCGCGCTATGCTGTGGACGACCATGTCTCCGTCCACGCCAATTGGGGTGAGTCCTTCCTCCTCAACTCGGGCACCGGGCGGACCGGGGAGGGGTTCGCCCCCGAACAGGCGCGCGGCTATGAAGTGGGCGTTGCCGGACGCTGGCCCGGGCTGGACGTCGGCCTGACCTGGTTCGACATTGCGAAGACGAACATCCTGACCACCGATCCCATCGACGCCGGGTTCAATGCGCCGGTGGGCGAGTTGAACAGCCGGGGTGTCGAGGTCGACGCCTCGCTGCGCCTGGGGCAGCGCTGGCAGGTCGTCGCCAATTACGCCTGGGTCGATGCACGCAACGACGACGCGGCCTTCGCGACGCCGCGGGTCCTCGGCGTTCCCGCCCATGCCGGCACCGTGTTCGTGGTGCACCACCTACCGCTGGCGAACCGCACATGGCAGCTCAGCGGCGGCATCGGCTATGTCGGCGACCGCGCCGGATCGCTCGACGCCGTGCCGCTGGTGCTGCCCGACTACGTCAAGGCGAAGGCCGCGATCGAGGTACCGGTGTCCGACGTGCTGCGCGTCCGCCTCGAAGCGGACAACCTCTTCGACGCCCGCTATGCCGCAAGTTCCTACAGCAGGTTGTGGGTCTTCCCCGGCGCACCGCGAACGGTGCGCGCGTCCTTGCGGATCGGGATCTGACCACACCGACGCACGGCGTTCCGTCTAAGCGAAATTACCCAGTTTATCGGCCTCGTCATCGGGCAGATCATGCTCCGCCGGACTGTCGTTCGGTATGCCGGTGCCCGGCTCGGTGGACATATCGCCGGGGGGCTCGTTGCCCGGAATGCGGGTCGGGTTCATCGTTTCGTCCTCTGCTGTACGGTGCAAACGCACGAGCGCGCAGAAACGGCACCGACGGTCGGCGCGCGAAGGGGGCCAGTCGCCCGTTCGGCTAACGTCCTGATGAATAATGCGTCATCATCGCCGGTTCGGCTTGCCGGTGGCGAACGTGCGGTGCAGGGGCTGCGGCCCGGGAGATCATGTTACACTATAACATAGGGGACGCCGATGCGACCTGCCCTGATCGTAAGCCTGCTGCCGTTCCTCGCCCCGTCGATCGCCCGCGCGCAGGATGCGCCGGCGCCGGTGCCGCCCGTAACCGCCCCGGCTGCGCAGACCGGCGATGCGGGCGCCGGCACCGACATCGTCGTCACCGGCCAGCGGCTCGATGCGGCGCGCGCGCATATCCAGCCGAGCCTCGGCGCGACCAGCTACGAGATGACCAGCGCGACGATCCAGGCGCTGCCGGGCGGCGAGAACCAGCAGTTCAACCAGATCCTGCTGCAATTGCCCGGCGTGGTGCAGGACGGCTTCGGCCAGTTCCACGTCCGCGACGATCATAACGGCCTGCAATATCGCATCAACGGCACCATCCTGCCCGAAGGGCTGGCGGTATTCGGCCAGACGCTGTCGCCGCGCCTCGTCGACAAGCTCGAATTGCTCACTGGCGCGCTGCCCGCGCAATATGGCCTGCGCAGCGCGGGGATCATCGATATCACCACCAAGAGCGGGCTGTTCCAGAACGGCGGCACCGTGTCGCTGTACGGCGGCAGCCACGACACGATCGAGCCGAGCTTCACCTATGGCGGCTCGACCGGGCGGACCAATTACTTCGTCTCGGGCGACTATCGCCACGACGCGCTCGGCATCGAGAGCGTCGACGGCCGGTCGAACCCGGTGCACGACGATACCGACCAATATCAGGGCTTCGCCTATGTCGATCACATCCTGAACGACAACAACCGCATCTCGTTCGTCGGCGGCTATTCGAACCAATGGTTCCAGATCCCCAATCCGGTCGGCGCGCAGCCCGACGGGACCTGGTCGGTCGGCGGCCGCACCGCCTTTCCGAGCGAGGCGCTCGACGAGCGCCAGCTCGAACGTACCGGCTTCGGGCAGCTCAGCATCCTCCACGACGCCGAACCGCTGACCGTGCAAGCGTCGGTGTTCGGCCGCTATTCATCGCTGCGCTATCGCCCCGACGTGCTCGGCGAACTGCTGTTCAACGGCCAGGCGCAGGCGGCGCTCAAGCAGGATTTCACGCTCGGCGCACAGACCGACGCGGTCTACCATCTCGGCAGCGCGCACACGCTGCGCGGCGGCCTGCTCGCCAGCCGCGACCGCAGCACCAGCGCGACGCAGACCAACGTCTTCCCGGTCGACGACGACGGCGCGCAGGCGGGCGAGCCGATCGTGATCGCCGATCGCGCCGCCAAGACCGCGGTGACGCTGAGCGGCTATCTGCAGGACGAATGGGCGTTCGCGCGCACGCTGACGCTCAACTATGGCGCGCGCTACGACCATTATGCCGGCTATCGCACCGAGAACCAGCTCAGCCCGCGCGCCAATCTGGTCTGGCAGCCCGATGCCCGCTTCACCGGCCATATCGGCTATGCGCGCTATTTCGTGCCGCCGCCCTTCGAGAATGTCGCGGTGACCAGCGTCGCCTCGCTCGCCGGCACCAGCGCCTATCCCGCGGTCACCACCGACACGACACCGTTCGCCGAGCGCCAGCATTATTTCGACGCCGGCTTCCAGATAAAGCCCGATGCGCATCTCACCTGGGGCATCGACGCTTATTACCGCATCTCCAAGAACCTGATCGACGAGGGCCAGTTCGGCGCACCGATCATCCTGACGCCGTTCAACTATGCGCAGGGGCGGATCGGCGGGATCGAGGCGAATGCGAGCTACGCCCGCGGGCCGTGGAGCGTGTACGCCAATTTCGCCGCGGCGAAGGCGAAGGGGCGTGACATCGTCTCGAGCCAGTTCAGCTTCGGCGCCGACGATCTCGCCTATATCGCCGACCATTACATCTATCTCGATCACGACCAGAGCTACACCGGCTCGGGCGGCCTGTCCTATGCGATGCGCACGGGCGCGCTGGCCGGGACCAAGCTGGGCGGCAGCCTGCTCTACGGTTCGGGCCTGCGCACCGACGGTGCGGTGCCGAACGGCGCCAAATTGTCGCCCTATGCGCAGGTCAACCTGACCGCGAGCCACCATTTCGCCGCGCCCAACGTCGATGTGCGCTTCGACGTCATCAACGTCGCCGACCACAAATATGAGATCCGCGATGGCGGCGGGGTCGGCGTCGGTGCGCCGCAATATGGCCCGCGGCGCGGCGTCTTCTTCGGGGTCAGCAAGGCGTTCGGCTGACGCCCGGCGCGGGCCGCATCGGGCAGATCCCTGACCACCTATGGTGGACTATGGCTTTGCGACGTCTATTTCCGGGTGTACGATAAACGACGATGGAGATCGAGTTCGATCCAGCCAAGGATGCGCGCAATCTCGCCAAACATGGTGTGTCGCTGCGTGCGGCGGCAGGCTTTGACTGGGACACGGCATTGGAGCGTGAGGACGATCGCTTCGATTATGGGGAGGTCCGGTTCGTTGCCTTGGGGATGATTGCCGATCGCCTGCATGTGCTGGTGTTTACCGAAGGCTCCCATGACGGTGCCGTGCGCGCGATCAGCCTGCGTCCCGCCGAGAAACATGAAGCGAGATTCTATCATGGCCAAATTTGATCCCGCTATCCACGACGACAACCCGCCGATGGATGCCACCTTCATGAGCGGGATGACGCCATCGCGACGCGGGCGTCCCAAGTCGGACGCACCGAAGGTGGAGATCAAGATCCGTCTGGATGCGGCGACGGTCGAGCATCTGCGCGGCAGCGGCCCCGGCTGGCAGACGCGGGTCAACGCATTGTTGGCAAGGATGGTCGCGGCCGGACAGATCTGACCGGCCGCGATCGCGTCATCCCGGCATGGCCGGGATGACGGATGGTCAGGCTTAGAAGTTGATCGTCGTGCCGATCGCGATGTTGCGGCCCAGCGAGTCGTAACGCTGGGGGATGGTGTTGCTGCGTGCCAGGCTGATATTGTACGAATCCGGCACGATCGGCGGGCTCTTGTCGAGCAGGTTGTTGGCGATCAGGCGCAGCGCGAACTGCTTGGCGATCGCGAAGTTGAGCGCCAGGTCGAAATAGTTCTGCGGCGCGACGCGATAGTAATTGGTCAGCGCCCGCTCCGGGGTGCCGCCGATCGCCGCATCGCCCGAATTGTTGGCGTTGGTCAGCGAGCCGACATAGCGCCAGTTGAACGAGGCGCTGAACTTCTTGTCCATCGTCGTATAGGTGGTGCGCAGGCCATGGCTCCACTTGGGGATCAGCTGGCCGCAGCCGTTGCCGTAATAGCCCGCGCAATTGCGCTCGGGCTGCACCGGCGAATCCTGGCCGCCGGCGAAGGTGGTCAGCGAGCCGTTGAAGCCGAAGTCGAGACGGCCGATCGTGTCGAGGTCGAGCGCATATTGCGCCTGGAAATCCCAGCCCTGCGCGATCGAGGTGTAATAGTTCGTCGTGCCCTGGCGGATGAAGCCGGTGGTCGCGTTCGTGCCGTTGGCGAAGAGCGTACCGGTGGTCGGGTTGCGGACGATGCCTTGGCAGAAATATTGATCGCCGCCCGAGCGCAGGCAACCGTCGGTGTAATAGCTATAGTCGTTGTAGCCGAGCGAATTGTCGATCTTGATCCGGTAACGGTCCACCGAGAAGACCAGTCCCTTGATGAAGCGCGGCTTGACCACCAGGCCATAGGTCTGGGTGTAGGCGGTTTCCGGATCGGCGGTGAAGCCGCCCGAGCGCACCGAACAGGCGGTGCTGTTTCCGCTCGGCGTGGGGTTGTTGCTGCACAGCAGCGTCTGGCTGCCGTAGAGCGCGTCCGACAGGCCGGTCGCGCGGCACACTTCGCGCGAGGCGACCGGCGCGCCCAGAACGCCATTTACCACGGTCGGGGCGCAGAAGTCGTTGAACGTGCCCGAACCGCCGCCCGCGAACTCGATGTTGCTCGCCTGGCGGATCTCGACGACGGTCGGCGCGCGCTGCGCCTTGTTGAACGAGGCGCGGAAGGTCAGGTCGCGGACCGGGGCGTAGACGCCCTCGACCTTCCAGGTGTTGAACGTGCTCGGATTGCTGCTGTACTTGGAGACGCGATAGCCGCCGTTGAGCTGCACCAGCTCGGCGAACGGCTTGTGCTCGATCAGCGGCGCCTGCACCTCGATATTGGCTTCCCAGACGTCTTGGCTGAGATAGGTGTCGTTGCCGCCGAGCCGGGCGCGATAGGCGCTGTCGGCAGAGGATTTGAGCGTGTCTTTACGATATTCGGTGCCCAGCGCGATCGCCAGACCCTGTTCGGCGAACGGCGAGGTGATGCCGTATTTGCCAAGGTCGCCGGTCATATTGGCCTGGACGTCGTACAGCGTGCCGGTGGTCACCGAGGTGCCGGTGCCGAACAGATAGTTGATCAGCGCAGGGTCGGTGTTACCGGCGCTGAAGATGTCGAACGGCACGCAGCCGGCCGCGCCGCTGGCGCAGGTCGGGGCCGCCGCGGTGCCGCCGACGTTGACCGCATTCTGCAGATTGCCCGCGATGCCGAAGCTCGGGATGTAATCCTGATGGTTGCGCGCATAGACGCCGCCCACGTCATAGGTCCAGGCATCGCCGACCTTGCCACGGACACCGCCGGTCAGACGGACGCCGGTGTTGACGTAGGTGTCGGGGCGGTCGCTGTTCTCGCCGAGACGATAGGCAATATTGACGGGCACGCTTGGCACGCCCGCGCCGCAGCCGATCGCGGTCGCCTGCGTCCCCGACAGATACGGGTTGCTGCAATTGACGTTGATATTGGTGCCGCTCGCGATCGTCGGATAGTTGTTGTACGATTTGTCGCGGAACCAGATCCCCGACGCATAGAGTTCGGCCTCGGGGGCAAGTTCGAGCGTCGCGAAGCCGCCGGCGTTCACCCGCTCGGACGGCCGCTGATAGGCATAGCCGCTGAAGTAGTTCGACGCGTTGCCGGGGCCTGCGGCGAACGGCACGAAAGTGCGCGAGCCGTCGGGATTGTTGACGAGCTGCACGCCCTTGTTGGTTCCCTGCTGCGGCGTGATCAGGCCGCTGGTCGAGCTGCTCGGGGTCAGGCCGCACGACAGCGGACCGTTGAGCTCCAGCTGGGTGAGGTAGCAGCCCGCGTTCGACCGCGAGGTGAGGGGGACCTCGTCGGTCTTGCGATAATTGACGAAGCCGCTGAGGTGGAGCTTGCCGTCGAACAGCTTGGTGCCGGCGGTCAACGTCAGGTCGGCGCGGCCGCCGTCGTTGGTCAGGCCGCGCGGGCTGGTGAAGCCAGCGTTGCGCGCCAGCGGCGAGACGATCGTGTCCTTGTTGTTGTGATTGTAGAAATTGTAGTTGGCGTCGAGCTGGACGCCCTCGAAGTCCTTGCGCAGGACGAAGTTGACGACGCCGGCGACCGCGTCCGAACCATAGACCGACGAGGCACCGCCGGTGAGCACGTCGACGCGCTCGAGCAGCGACGGCGGGATGATGCCGACGTCCTGGCCGTTCTGCGTGCCGAGGCGCTTGCCGTCGATCAGCACCAGCGTCCGCTCGAAGCCGAGCGTGCGCAGCTTGATGCGCTGGCGACCGTCGGAATCGTTGTAGGTCTGCTGGCTGTCGGGTGCGACCTGCGGCAGGCGGTTGAGCACGTCCTCGACGTTGACCGGCGCCTGCGCGCGGATGTCCTGCTGCGTGACCGAGGTGATCGGCGCGGCCGAGGTGACGTTGGGGCGGTTGATGCGCGTGCCGGTGACGACGATCTCGCCCGAGCTGGGCGCGTCACCCGACTGGCCGGCGATCGCCGCGGCGCGGGTGTCGGAGGCGACCTCGGCATCGGCGCCGGGCTGCGGATCGGCCTGCGCCGCCTGCGTGACGGCATCGGGCGAGGCCGGATTCGGGGTCGCCGCAGGCGCCTGTTGCGCCATCGCCGGGAGGGTCCAAAGCCCCATCGCACCGATCAATGCGATACGCGAAACCGAGTGAATCAACACGCCTCTCCCTCTCTTTTCGCCGCCTGGTAACGCTACCGTAAACTGTCCGGCGGTCGGAACCAAATCAGGTCCTCACCAGACCGGGATAATACCAATTTCCTCCTAAAGTAAATACATCTTGATTTTGAAGGCACTT
Organism: Sphingomonas sp. 2SG; assembly: GCF_005503285.1. Taxonomy (NCBI): domain Bacteria; kingdom Pseudomonadati; phylum Pseudomonadota; class Alphaproteobacteria; order Sphingomonadales; family Sphingomonadaceae; genus Sphingomonas; species Sphingomonas sp. 2SG. The sequence continues at coordinate 42,795 of NZ_SCMZ01000008.1, read as the reverse complement.
ATCCCCTGCAACTGTGGCATGCGTGCCATATGGGGCGCTGACGGGCAGGCGGTGGACCGCTCCCATCGGCCACCGCCGCGACCGGATGCCAGCGCGCCGCCCGGCATCGTCAACCACCGCCCCCGCCGCTGCCGGTAAGCAAGCCTCAACGGGGCATCGATTATGATGCGAAGGCATGACGGCAGCGCTCCCCTATCACTTTTTGCTGCTTCCCGGGCTGGGCGACGACGCGGGCCATCACGTCCGCACGTTGGTAGCGACGCTGGAGCGGTTCGGCAGCGTCCACCAGCTGCGCAGCGTGCCGGATCTCCGCATGGCGCTGCGGACTGCCGGGACCTTCGCCGCCTTGCTCGATCTGCTCGAACCCGCTCTGTCGGCGACGCCGACGGCGCGGCGCGTCGTGCTGGTCGGCTATTCGATCGGCGGGACGCTCGCCTTCGCGCTCGCCGACCGGCTGGCGCGCCGCGGCCGCGCGCCGCACCTGGTCATCATGATCGACAGCAGCGCAGTCTATCCACCCGCCGCACTGAGCCTCGCGCAGGATGTCAGGACCGAGCTGGCGCGGGGCTTGCGCTATATCGTCATCAACCTGCCGACGATGCTGGCGATCCGCGGCGGCCTGTTGCGCGTCGCCCGGGCGTACGTGCGGCTGGGGAACAGGATCAGCCCCAAGCATATCAACGGATCACGGATGCGCCTCCTCGTGCATTATTGGGTGGATGCGATCACGGGAACGACCCTGCCCGATTATGGCGGGCGCGTGCTGCTGTACAAGGCGGCCAAGCACCGGCCGCGGATCACCGCGGTCGATCTCGGCTGGAGCCGGTTCGCCGCGACCTTCGAAATGAGGCGGATGCCGGGCGATCACTGGACGATCCTCAAACAGCCCGAATTGTACGACGATCTTGCCGACCTGCTGCACGACCGACCCGCGAGCGGCGTTTAGTCGACCGGCTGGAGCGCCGCGGTCAGCAGCCGTTCGATCTTGCCGAGGCCGTCGTGCCCCAATTGGACGCTCGCCGTTCCGTCGGACGACTGCACCAGCCGGCGTTGCGCCAGCACCCGCAGCCAGCGCTGCACCGAGTCGACCGGCAGGCCGGTCGATCCGGCGACGTCCGCGACCAACGCCAGCCGCCCCTCGGCCTCGGCGAGATAGAGGTCGAGCAGGATGAGGCCGGGGAAATCGCCGAACAGCTCGCGGCCGAATTCCTCCATCTTGAGGCTGTAGAGGTGCTTGAGGCGCAGCGCCGCCTTCCACATGCGCAACGGCGTGTCGCGCGGGGCCTCATCCTCGCGCCACGACAGCGTCGAGACCAGATGCCCCGCCGCATCGAAGCGCGAGACGAGCAGGTCGACCTCGACGGTGGTGCCGTCGGGGCGCCAATAGCGCTTGCGCAGCCGGGTCGGCGCCGCCTTGTCGACGAGGCTACCGAGCATGTCGGCGCTCTTGTCGAGATCCTCGGCGACGGTGATCGACCGATAGGAGGCGCCGATCAATTCGGCATGCGGCCGTTGCAGCAGGCGGCAGAAATTGCTGTCCGCGACGAGTATCGTTCCCGCCGTGCTCGAGACACAATGCGCAACAGGCATTCCGAATCCTATGGTGCCGGCCCCCGTGCCGCGGCGGGTGCCAGAGTATCGTGGTAAAGCAGCATCTTAGTCCATAACCGATTATTCTTCGCGGCGATATGGGCTTGGGGGGCACGACGCACCCGAACGGCGGCTGCGTTCGTTCCAGCCGCCGGTGCCTGTCGCACCTTCGCGCCCAGCAAAGGACATGCCGCATGACGGACCTCACGCTCCACGATCTGTCGAAGAAGATGGCCAAGCTCGATTTCGCGATGATGGCCACCCGCTCGGCGGCCGGCGTCATCACCGCACGGCCGATGAGCAACAATGGCGACGTCGACTATCACGGCGAAAGCTATTTCTTCTCCTATCAGGATTCGCGCAAGATCGCCGACCTCAGCGACGATCCGCACACGACGCTCAGTTACACCGGCGCGGCCGGGATGCTCGGCGGGCCGCCGCTGTTCGTCGCCGTCGAAGGCCGCGCCGCGCTGATCGAGGACCGTCAGGCGTTCGCCGACCATTGGACCAAGGATCTCGACCGCTACTTCCCCGACGGCATCGACACGCCCGGCATCGTGATGATCCGCGTCGACGCCGCGCGCATCCGCTATTGGGACGGCAGCGACGAGGGCGAGATCACGCCCTGACGCGGCCCGGCGGCCTCACGCCACCTGACTGAACTCCGCATCCTCGGCATCCGGGCCGCCGCTGGTCAGATCGAGCGCGAAGCCGCGGACGCGCGCCTGCTGGTCGAGCACCGATCCCGGTCGGGGTTTGCTCAGGGTCGCCACTTTGGTGCCCTTGACGGCGAGGCGGCGTGGCGTGGCGGCGACCACCGCCTTGCGCGTGACCCTGGCCTTGGTCAGGCCGGTATCGTCGAACCGGAAGAAGGCGATCGTCTGCTGCAACTCCTCCGCCTGGTCGGCGAGCGTCTCCGACGTCGCAGATATCTGTGCTGAGGCCGCGGCATTCTGCTGCGTCACCTCGTCGAGCTGCTGGATCGCCAGATTGACCTGATTGGCGCCGAGGTCCTGTTCGCGGCAGGCGGCGCTGATCTCGGCGACCAGTTCGGCGGTGCGGCGGATGTCGGGCACCAATCGGGTCAGCATGTCGCCCGCCTGGGTGGCGGCGACGACGGTATCGGAGGAGACCGAACCGATCTCCGCCGCGGCGGCCTGGCTGCGCTCGGCGAGCTTGCGCACTTCGGCAGCGACGACCGCGAAGCCCTTGCCGTGATCGCCGGCGCGCGCCGCCTCGACCGCGGCGTTGAGCGCGAGCAGGTCGGTCTGGCGGGCGATCTCCTGGACGATGCCGATCTTCTCGGCGATCGTGCGCATCGCCTGCATCGCGCGATCGACCGCGACGCCGCTGTCCTCGGCATCGCGCGCCGACTGGCGCGCGATCTTCTCGGTCTGCGCGGCATTGTCGGCATTCTGTTTGATGTTGGCCGCCATCTGCTCCATCGATGCCGACGCCTGTTCGGCCGCCGCGGCCTGTTCGGTCGCGCCCTGGCTCATCTGCTCGGACGAGGCGGACAATTGCATGCTGCCCGCCGCGACCTTGTGCGCCGCCTCGCCGATGCTGTGCACCACGGAACGCAGGCGGCCCGACATGGTGTTGACGGTGGCGACCAGATCGCTGATCTCGTCGTTGCCGGTGACGCGCACCTCGCTTTGCAGATCGCCGGCCGCGACCGTCTCGATCGCCTGCCCGGTGGTGCGCAACCCCTGCGCGACCATCCGCGACAGCCAGAAACAGCCGACGAACCCGATCAGCAACGCCAGCCCGGCGGTGACGAACAAGGTCCGCCGCGCCGAGTTGCAGAGCGCGTGCGTCTCGCTGTTCGCCTCGACCATCTGCGTACGCGCCTGATCGACGATCTGGTCGGCGATGGCGACCAGCGCATTGACCAGCAGGCGCGACTGATTGACCGACAGCGCGCCTGCCTCGGCATTCCTGTTGGCGAGCGCGAGCGTGCGGACCTGATCATGGACCGGCAGGAATTCGGCCCATTTCGCCTGCGCCTGCTGCCATAGCGGTCGTTCCTTGTCGGTCGCGCCGGCAAGGCCGCTCGCGAGCAGCTTCTGCGCCTCGTTGCGCGTCGTCATCAGGTCGGCATCGAGCTGCCGCATCTGCGTCACATCGTCGATCAGCGCCAGATTCTTCTCCTGGCGGACGACGATATTGGCTTTGATGACGAACGATTGGGCGATCTCCAGCCGTCTGGCCGGGCCGTGGACGAGATCGTCGACCGCGCGGTCGAGCGCATCCATCCGGCTGATGCCGATCCAGACCACGCCGACCAGCAGCAGCATCAGGACGGCGAAGGTCATCGCCATCTTCACCTTGATCGTCGCGCGCATGTTCGTTCCTCAGCCGTAACAATATAGGCATTGTAGGCTGGGAACGGTCATCCCACGTGGCCGAACTCCGCATCCTCGGCATCGGCACCGCCTGGGGCTAGATCCAGCGCGAACCCATGAACGCGCGAGGGCTGGTCGACGAGCGCCGTGGACTTGCGCAGTCGTGCGGTCCGGGTGCCCTTGATCGCAGGGCGCTTGGCGATGGCGGGCACCTTGCGCGCACGCGTCCGGGTGAGGATCGACCGGGCCTCGGGCAAGCGGAAGAAGGCGATGCTGTGCTGCAGTTCCTGTGCCTGATCGGCGAGCGATTCCGATGTCGTCGAAATCTGCTCGGAGGCGGAGGCGTTCTGCTGCGTCACCTGGTCGAGCTGCTGGATCGCCTGGTTGATCTGCGACGCGCCGATGTCCTGCTCGCGGCAGGCGGCGCTGATCTCGGCGACCAGTTCCGCGGTGCGGTGGATGTCGGGGACGAGCCGGACCAGCATGTCGCCCGCCTCGGTCGCCGCGCCGACGGTGTCGGCCGACATGCCGCTGATCTCCGCCGCAGCGGCCTGGCTGCGTTCGGCGAGCTTGCGGACCTCGGCGGCGACGACCGCGAAACCCTTGCCGTGATCGCCGGCACGCGCCGCCTCTACCGCAGCGTTGAGCGCCAGCAGATCGGTCTGGCGGGCGATCTCCTGCACGACGCCGATCTTCCCGGCGAGGGTGCGCATCGCACCCACCGCCCGCTGCACCGCCGCGCCGCTGCGCTCCGCCTCGCTCGACGACCGGCGTGCGATCGTCTCGGTCTGCGCGGCATTGTCGGCATTCTGTTTGATGTTGGCCGCCATCTGCTCCATCGACGCCGACGCCTGTTCGGCCGCCGCGGCCTGTTCGGTCGCGCCCTGGCTGACCTGATCGGCAGTGGCCGAGAGCTGCTGGCTGCCAGCGGAGACCTGCTCGGCCGCGCCGATCGTGTCCCCGGCGACCGCGCGGAGCCGCGCGACCATGGTTTTGAGCGCGATGCCAAGCCGGTCCTGGTCGGACAGCGGCATGTGGTCGCCAGTCAGGTCGCCGTCGGCGATCCGGTCCGCCAGCGTCGCGGACCGGCGTAGATTGGCGGTCATCGCGTTGACCGTCTCGATCAGGTCCTTGATCTCGTCGTCGCTGGTGATCGTCACCGTCTGGTCGAGATCGCCGATCGCCACCGCGTCGAGCGCGACGCGCACGCGCGACAGGCCGAGCGAGACGATGCGAGAGATCCACAATGCGCCGGCGAGCGCCAACAGGGTCGCGATCGTCGCAGCGGCGATCATGCTCGCCCGCGCACCGACATAGGTCTGCGCCGCCTGTTCGCGCGCCGTGCGCATGAACTCGTTCTGCAGCGCGACGATCTGGTTGGCGGTATCGATCATCTCGGCCGCCGCCTTGCCGGATTCGGTGATCGAGATACGCGCCGCCTCGTCATTCCCATTGGCCCGCGCGAGGGCGCGGACGCGGTCGTTGACCGTTTTGAAGGCAGACCATTCCTCCCTGATCCGCACCCACAACGGCCTGCCGCGTTCGGTCGCGATGCTGCTGCCCTGCGCGATCAGCTCCTCGACCGCACGGCGATGCTGGTCGATCTGACCGTCGAACGACCGCTTCAGCACCTCGTCGTCGGTCAGCGCCATGTTCTTTTCGAAGCGGACCACCGTATTCATCTCGATCACGCCCTGCTGCGAGATGTTCAGCCGATGCACGGGTCCGTCGATCACCCCCGTCATCGTCGTATTGAGCAGGGCGACGCGGGTGACGCCAATGCCGGCCATTATTAACAGCATGAGGATCAAAATGCCGAACGTCGTGACCAGCTTCACCTTGATCGTCGCGCGCACGTTCGTTCTCCGGCCGTAACCAATGTAAGACATTGTAGGCTGGGAAGCGCATCACTCCATGCGGCCGAACTCCACATCCTCGGCATCGGGGCCGCCGGTGGCGAGGTCGAGGGTGAAGCCGCGCAGGCGCGACGACGGGTCGATGCGCGTGCCGGCGCGCGGCGCCAGCAGCCGCGCCGCCTTGGTGCCCTTGATCGCGGGGCGCTTCACCGGCACCGGCGCCGGCCGGTGCGCGACGCTGCGGGTAGGACGCACCGCATCCTCGGGCAGGCGGAAGAAGGCGATGCTATGCTGCAATTCCTCCGCCTGGTCGGCGAGCACGCCCGCGGTCGAGGAGATCTGCTCGGAGCCGGAGGCGTTCTGCTGCGTCACCTGATCGAGCTGCTGGATCGCCTGGTTGATCTGCGAGGCGCCGATATCCTGTTCGCGGCAGGCGGCGCTGATCTCGGCGACCAGCTCGGCGGTGCGGCGGATTTCGGGCACCAGCCGGGTGAGCATCTCGCCCGCCTCGGTCGCCGCACCGACGGTGTCCGACGACATCGCGCTGATCTCCGCCGCGGCGGTCTGGCTGCGCTCCGCCAGCTTGCGCACCTCCGCCGCCACCACCGCAAAGCCCTTGCCGTGGTCGCCGGCGCGTGCCGCCTCGACCGCGGCGTTGAGCGCGAGCAGGTCGGTCTGGCGCGCGATCTCCTGGACGAAGACGATCTTCTCGGCGATCGTCCGCATCGCCCGGACGGCGCGATCGACCGCGACGCCGCTGCGCTCCGCCTCGGTCGACGACTGGCGCGCGATCTTCTCGGTCTGCGCGGCATTGTCGGCGGTCTGTTTGATGTTGGCCGCCATCTGTTCCATCGATGCCGAGGCTTCCTCGGCCGCCGCGGCCTGTTCGGTCGCACCCTGGCTCATCTGCTCGGCGCTCGACGAAAGCTGCTGGCTGCCGCTGGCGACCTGGTCGGCCGCGCCCGAGACGTTGCCGGCGAAGCTGACGAGCGACTCGACCAGCGTGTTGATCGCGTCCTTCATCCGCTGGTGATCGCCGTCGCAGTCGATCGCGACGCGTTCGAGCAGCGAGCCGGTGCTGACCAGATCGAGCACGCGATTGCCCTCGCCGATCGGCAGCAGGATCGCGTCGAGCATGCCGTTGACGCCCTGGATCAGCCCGGCGAAATCGCCCCTGAAGCGCGCCGCGTCGCCGCGCTCGCGCAACTGGCCGGCGGTCGAGGCGACGATCAGCCGCTGGATCTCGGCGATGATCGCGCGCAAATTGGTGCGCAGCAGTTCGATCGTGTCGTTGATGAACGCCTTCTTGCCGGGAAAGGCGTCGAGCGGCGCATCGAAATGGCCCTGACCGAATTGCTCGATACAGGCCATCGCCTGCTTCTTCACCGCGATATGGCCGGCGACCATCGTGTTGATCCCCGCCGCCATGGTCGCGAAATCGCCGCGGAAGGCGTCGACGGGCACGAACACGTCGATGTCGCCCTTGTCGTGCTCGGCCGACATCCGGTTCATCTCGGCGATCAGCCCCTTGAGATTGCCGCGCAGCTGCTCGATCGTGTCGTTGAGGAACGCCTTCTTGCCCGGGAAGGCGTCGAGCGGCGCCTCGAAATCGCCGTCGCCGAAGGCAGCGACACAGGCCATCGTCTTCTTCTTGGCGGCGATATGGCTGGCGACCATGTAATTGACGTCCTGCGCGGCGATGCGCAGGTCGCCAACGAAGTGTGCGGCGGGCAGCACGACGTCGATGTCGCCGCGCTCATGCTCGGCGGACATGGTCGCGACCGCATCCTTGAAGGCGCCGACCGGCGCAGTCGCCGCGTCGAGCATGGCGTTGATCTCGTTCAGCAACTCGCGGACCTCGCCGCTGCCTGCCGCGGCGTCGCCGCGCTCGGTCAGGCGGCCTTCGGCGAAGGCGCCGCGCAGGCGACGCACTTCCGCGACCGCGGTCTGGATATGAGCCGAATCCTTCAACGAGAGATAGGGTCGCATGACCAATTGCCTTTGATACGGAGGAAAACGTCGGACAACAGACCGGCATGATGCGTCGCGGGCCGCCGCTGGTGAGGCGGCCACCGTGCGCTGCCGGCAACGAAAACAGCCTCGCCGGGTCATGGCGGGGCAGGCATGTCAGGCGGCGCCGAAGACAGGCAAACCGCAGGTTATTGCGTCCCATTATCATGACGCCATATTCGAACATGTGAAACGCGAAACAAAGAAACAGGAAAACGCTGGATCACGCATATGTCCGATATGGATTTAAGATCGAGTTAATGGGTCCGGCCGGTGATCCGATCCTTTCCGCCCGTATTATTCATGCAACACACGTTCGCCGATACGTTATGGTCGGCGCATGACGATGACGACGACACGCCGTACGCTCCTGATCGGCGCAACCGCCGGAGCCATCACCAGCGGCGCCGGGGCGGCCAGGCGCGCGTCCCCGGCGTTCCGGTTGCAGCCGTGGCTGGCGCTCGCCGCGGTGCCGGGGGCGAGCTGGGCATGGCTCGACGGCGCGACGGTGACCGCGCAGGCCGAGGGCGACGCCCGCGCGGGCGTCCCCGCCACTCCCGAGACGCTGTTCGAGGCGGCATCGCTGTCGAAGCCGGTGCTGGCCGCCGCGGTCCACGCGCTCGTCGGCGACGGCAGGATCGACCTCGACGCGCCCGTCGCGCGCCATGTCGACTTCACCCGCGATGCCGCGACCCGCGCCATCACCCCGCGCCATTTGCTGTCGCATGCCGGCGGCCTGCCGAACTGGCGCACCGATGCGGGCAGCGACCTCGTCAGCCGCTTCGCGCCGGGGTCGGCGTTCCGCTATTCGGGGGAGGGGTTCGTCCTGCTCGGCCGGCTGGTCGAGGCGGTGACCGGGCGCACCGCGGCCGAGGTGGTGCGTGATCGCGTGCTCGTCCCGGCCGGGATGACGCGCAGCCGCTACGGCTGGACCGCGGAGCAGACACCGGCGGTCGCCTGGGCACACGACGCCGACGGGGAATTGCTGCCCGAGGCCGGGCCGGCGCATTTCGAGGCGCAACGGGCCGCCGGACCGCGCCGCCCGGTCGAGACGTGGACGCGCAGCGACCAGATCGCCGCGGCCGCCGCGCTCGGCAAGCCGCCGCTGCCGCTCTTCATGACGCCGAACATGGCGGCGGGATTGTGGACGACGGCGGGCGATTATGCGCGCTTCCTGCGCTTCGCGCGGCGCTATCCGGCGATGGACGCGCCGGCGGTGACGGTGGCGGGCGACCTGTCCTGGGGGCTGGGCTGGGGGCTCGAACGGTCGGGCGGACGGCGCTTCGCCTGGCATTGGGGCAGCAACGACGGCGTCGCCAATCTGTTCGTCCTCGATCTCGACCGCGGCACGGGGCTGGTGGTGCTGACCAACGGCGCCGGCGGCCAGCGCGTCTATGCGCGCGCGGCACGGGTCGGGTTCGCGCGCGAGTTCGATGCGCTAACCTGGTTGCAGCCGTAACCCGCGGCGATGCGGGGACAAGACGGGTGACGATCGCCGCGCCGGGAGATTAAGAGGGCGGCATGCCCGATACACCGACGCTCCCCCGCCGCGGCCGCCGCTGGACGCCGGCGCGGTTCCGCGCGCTGCTGCGCTCGCGCGGGCCGACCTCGGTGCGCTTCCGCCAGCGGATCGCGGTGATCACCGGCGCGGTCGCGATCGGCATCGTCGCGGTGCTGTTCGCCGAAGCCGCCGACGCGACCGCTTTGTTGTTCGACCGATACGTGCGGCGGCTGCCGTGGCTGCCGCTGCTGACCACGCCGCTGGGGTTCGTGGCGCTGGTCTGGCTCACCCGCCGCTACGTGCCGCTGGCGCGCGGATCGGGCATCCCGCAGGTGATGGCGGCGCGCGCCGACCCCGCCGCGGCGACCGGCAATCTGATCGCGGTGAAGACGGTGGCGGGCAAGGCGCTGCTGACGATGGGCGCGATCCTGTGCGGCGGCAGCGTCGGGCGCGAGGGGCCGACGGTGCAGATCGCCGCGGCGGTGATGGGGGTCAGCCACAGGCTGATGCGCGTGACGATGAAGGGCACGGTGGTGATCGCGGGCGGCGCGGCGGGTGTCGCCGCGGCATTCAACACGCCGCTCGCCGGCGTGCTGTTCGCGATCGAGGAACTGGCCGCAGCCTATGAGCAGCGGATGACGCTGATGGTGCTGTCGTCGATCGTCATCGCCGGCATGGTCGCGCAGAGCCTGACCGGCAATTACGTCTATTTCGGCGAGATCGGCGCGCATATGTCGCTGACCGCGGCATTGGTCGTGGTGCCGGTGGCGGGCCTCGCCGGCGGACTGGCGGGCGGATTGTTCGCGCGCGCGATGCTGGCGCTGGCGCGCGGCGGCAGCCGGCTGACGCGGTGGAGCAAGGCGCACCCCTTGCTGTTCGCTGGCCTGTGCGGGCTGGTCGTCGCCGGACTGGGCGTCGCCACCGGCATGACCTGGGGCACTGGTTATGGTGCCGCACGCGGGATGATCGGCGGGGTCGATGCGCCCTTGTGGTTCGGCCCGGCCAAGTTCGTCGCGACGCTGGCGACGGCGGTGGCGGGGCTGCCCGGCGGCATCTTCGCGCCGAGCCTCGCGGTCGGCGCGGGCGTCGGCAACCTGCTCCACGCGCTGTTCCCCGCCGATCCCACCGGCGCGGTGGTGATCCTGGGCATGGTCGCCTATTTCACCGGCGTGGTGCGCGCGCCGCTGACCGCGGTGATCATCCTGTCGGAGACGACCGCGAGCCGCGGGCTGATGCTGCCGATGTTCGCCGCGGCCTTCCTCGCCGACTGGGCGAGCCAGGCGGTGTGCCGCGAGAAACTCTACCACGGCCTGTCGGCGACCTTTTCACCGCATCAGGCGCCTTAGTGTATTATATTGGTGGCACACTTGTGGCGTGCCTGCTAGTATCGTCCTGCCAGTGCCTCTTTACCCTGTGCCTGGCGATCCTTTGATGGACTCCTCCGGCTGCCCCTCGTCCGGGGGGCAGCCGGCCTTTTGCCGCGGCCCTGCAATAATGTGCTTTTTCCGCACGTTAACCTTTGCGGTCTAGCGTGGAGGCAAGGACACGCCGCACAGGAGGGAGAGCGATATGGAGGAGCTTCGGCCGATGCCGCCCGGCGCGACGCCGCTGGCGATCCCGCCCGAGCTGGCGGCGAGCGTCGCCCGCCATCAGGAGCATCTCTCCGCGCTGATCGCCAGTCTGCGCGCGGCGGGCGTCGACGAGGCTATGGTCGCCACCAGCGTCCGCACGTTGGTGGACAGCTATGCCGACGAACTCACCGCCGCGTTGCGCGAGATGCTGAGGGGGCAGTTGCATGGATGACGCCCGGCTGCACGACGAGGATGCGCGCGTCGCCGCACTGCGCCGGCTCGACGTGCTCGACAGCGCGGCGGAGTCGCCGTTCGAGAAGATCGTGACGCTGATCCGCACCGTGCTGGCGGTGCCGATCGCGACGGTGACGCTGGTCGATCGCGACCGGCAATGGTTCAAGGCGGAGCGCGGCATCAACTGCCGGCAGACGCCGCGCGCGATCTCCTTCTGCACCCACACGATCCAGCAGCGCGAGCCGCTGATCATCGCCGATGCGCAGGCCGATCCGCGCTTCGCCGCCAGCCCTTTGGTCGTCGGGCCGCCCCATGTCCGCAGCTATGCCGGCATCCCGCTGCGCACCCCCGAGGGCTATAACGTCGGCGCGCTGTGCGCGATGGACACCGTCGTCCGCCAGTTCACCGCGGCCGAGATCGCGATCCTCGGCAATTTCGCCAATATCGTCTCCGACGAACTCGAGCTGCGCATGATCGCGCAGGTCGATCACCTCACCGGCGCGCTGACCCGCCGCGGCTTCGTCGAACAGGCGGAGCGCGAGATCGCGCGATCGTGCCGCTACGGGCGGTCGAGCACGTTGGTGATGCTCGACCTCGACCATTTCAAGGCGGTCAACGACACTTATGGCCATCCGATCGGCGACCAGGTGCTGCAACGCGTCGCCGAAGTCGTCGGCGTGACGCTGCGCCCGAGCGACGTGCTCGGCCGGCTGGGCGGCGAGGAATTCGCGCTGCTGCTCCCGGAGACCAACGGCGACGAGGCGATGGTCGTCGCCGAGCGGCTGCGCGGTGCGATCGCCGATCACCCGATCGCGCTCACCGACGGCCGCATGCTGCCGGTCAGCGCGAGCTTCGGCGTCGCCGCGCTCGGCCCCGACATCGCATCCTTCCCGGTCTGGCTGCAGCGCGCCGATACGATGCTCTATGCCGCCAAGGCGGGCGGGCGCAATTGCGTGCGCCTCGCGCCGGCGTAGCTTACCCGCCCGCGTCGAACGCGAGGCTGGCACTGATCCCCGACAGAAGCGCAAGCGCAGGGTCCTGCGCCTCCTCGCGCTCACCGCGCTCGGCGACGATCTCCGCCCGCGCGTCCATCGCCACCGTGACGAGCGCGATCGCCTCGTCGACGCTGAGCACGGACCGGGCGACGAGGCCGTGGATCAGGCTTTCGACCAGCAGCAGCGCCGCTTCGCCATGCGCGTCGGCAGCCGGCGGTGCAGCCCTGTCGAGGTCGAGATCGGGGGCGGGGTCGCGAGTGTCGTCGATCATGATGCGCGTCATCCGTTCCGGTCAGGCGCGAGCGTCTCATGCGTCTCGCAGCCGGCGGAGCCTGGGATATGGCCGACAAGGACATAGCTAGCAGGAATCGCGCCGGCTGCCTCATGCCTGTATCAATATTTGTATATAATTTTTGTATATAACTTTGAGCAATATTACATGCTGGGCTCCTGTGTGATGAAGCAGCATGACCAATCTCTTCGTCGAAAAATTACGCGGTTACTCGCCGCTCGACGAAGAGGACGTCGCCGGCCTGCTCGCGCTCACCGCCCGCCCGCGACTCGTCAAGACGCGGCACGACCTGATCCGCGAGGGCGATCGGCCCGGTCCGGTGTTCGTGATCATGGAAGGCTGGGCGTGCCGCTACAAGGTGCTGCCGAGCGGCACGCGGCAGGTGCTGGCGTTCCTGATGCCGGGCGACGCCTGCGATCTCCACATCGGCCTGCTCGCCGAAATGGATCACAGCATCCAGACGATCACGCCGGCGCAGGTGGTGACGATCGACCGCGTCGACATGGACCGGCTGATGGCGCAGCGGCCGGCGGTGGCACGCGCGATGTATATCGCGCAGCTCGTCGACGAAGGCACGATGCGCGCCTGGATCACCAGCATGGGCCGCCGCACCAGCATCGAGCGCGTCGCGCATCTGATGTGCGAATTGTACCTGCGCGCGCGCGACATCGCGATCACCGGCGAACAGTCGCTGGCGCTGCCGCTGTCGCAGGTGCTGCTCGCCGATGCGCTCGGCATGACCAGCGTGCATATCAACCGCGTGCTCAAGGAGCTGCGCGTCGCCGGCGCGATGACGCTCAACCGCGGCAGCCTGGAGGTCAGCGATCCCGCCAAGCTGGTCCGCATCGCCGGCTTCGACGATGGCTATCTCCATCGCCGCAGCAGAACCGCCTGATCCGGGAAACCGGTCGAGGCGATGACGCCGCGACCTCGCCAGCCCCGTTCCGTTACCCCGAACTTGATCGAGACTTCTGCAAAACTCCACCAGTGCTCCTGCGAAAGCAGGAGCCCAGGAGTCTCCGAACGCCATAAGACGTTGTTTTGCTTGGCTCTGGGCTCCTGCGTTCGCAGGAGCACTGCGCTGGTTTCCCGATGATCGGGACCTTCGCAGAGGTCTCGACCCGATCCGGGGTGACGAATGATGGGGCTTCGGCGATCATCAACACGCGGGGTGACGCGGCTAGGCTGGTATCGCCTCGATCGTCGCGGTGTCGGCGGCCGGGATGCCGTTCTCGCGATGGCGGAAGTCGCTGAGCGCCTTGTAGACCTGCAGCCGCGCGCGCATCACCCCGCCGAGCGGGCGATGCACCGCGAGGCTGTGCGCCGGGCGGAAGGTCATCACCTCGTCGAAATACCGGACGCGCTCGGGACCATAAGCGGCCTGACGCGGCAGCCGGATCGTCGCGACGGTGACATAGGCGCTGTCCTCGACCGGCCATTCCACGGACGTGTCCTCGATCGGCTGTGTCTCGGCATTCGCCCACAGCTGCGCGCGCAGCTCGAACACCGCGTCGTGCACGTCGAAATAGTCGACCGCGGCGTGGCGGAAGCCGTCCTCGTCGGCATGCGGGTCGAGCTGCCAGTCGTCGAGCGCCCGCTGCTCGGGCGCGACGGGGAAGGCGCCGAGCTTGGCGACGTAATCGCCGAAGCGGATCGGGCATTGGCTGAAATAATAATCGTCGAGCGGGTGGCTGAACGGATGGCCGTAGAAATCGAGCGTCGGGCTCGGCCCGCCGGTGACCGCGTTGAGCACCTTGTTGATGTTGCGCGCGAGCGACGAGGCGACGCTCTTCACGCCCTCGGGCAGCGGCGTCGCCGCGCCGATCTTGCCGGCCTGCGACAGGAAGCCCGCGGCGGTGCCGGCGGGGAAGGTGGTGCCGCTCGCCAGCACGAAATCCTGCGTCGGCGCGTCATGGCCGGGCAGTTTCTCGCCCTCGACGCCGAACACCTTGATCGCCATGCCGCGATGCGTCGAGACGCGGTCGCCGAGCCGCTCGCCCGGCCCCTGCGCGAAGCGCACCGCGACCTGGAACGTGCCGCCGCGCGCGAACAGGCCTTGCGCCAGTTCGGGCGGCAGGTCGTCGGCGACGGTGAGTTCGCCGATCACGCAGGCGGTGCTCTTGGCGTGGCTGGCGCGGACGGCATGGCCCTCGCGCTGTTCGACCGTCTGGCTCTCCTTGGTCATGCCGGCGATGATGCCGTCGATCGTCTTCTGTTCGTCGGGCTCGGGCGTCTCGATCCCGGGGGCGTAGCGCAGATAGGTCATGATTGCCTCCGGATCACTTGACGGGCGGGAAGGAGAACAGCTCGGTCTTGATCGACGCGGGCGCGCCCGGCGTGAACCAGTTGGTGTCCTGGATATGGCTGGCGGTGACGTACATCGTGCCGTCGCGCCCTTCCGAGAAGGTGTCGGGCCAGCGCAGCCGGCGGTCGGTCAGCACCGTCTCGACGGTCGACCCGTTGAGCCGCTTGATCGCATAATCGGTCGGCGAGGTGAGGTAGAGCACGCCCGCCTGGCTCATCCACAGGCCGTCGGCGACATGCGTCTGCGCGACGGTGGTCACCGCGGCCGCGCGGTCGGCCTCGCTGACTTCGGGGCGTAATTTGGCGGTGTCAATCGCGTAGAGCGTCTTGCCGGTCAGCGCCTGGTAATACAGCGTCTTGCCGTCCTTGGAGATGGCGATGCCGTCCGACGCGAACGCCGGCTGGCGGCCGTCGGGACGGACCAGCGGCTTGCCGTCGATCGCCACCTTCACCGTCTTGTCGATCTGCGTCGAGGCGTGGCCGTCGAGCGCGCGGAAGCTCTTGCCGCTCTCCAGATCGACGACGATGATCGCGCCGCGCGTGCCGGAATCGGTGATGTAGCCGGTCTTGCCGTCGGGCGAGAAGCGGATGTCGTTGAGATAGGTGCCCTGCAGCGCGACGTCGCCGGGGACCGCGATCACCTTGGTGACGCGGTTGCCGGCGAGGTCGATGCGGACGAGCTTGGGCGCGCCCTCGAGGATTTTCTCATTGCCCGGCGCGCCGGGGTCGAGCACCCAGAGGTTGCCGTGGCCGTCGGGAACGATCGATTGCACGCAGACGAAATAATCGCCGACCGGCAGTTCGTTGGCGCGCGCGTTGCGCCAGCTGTTCCACTTGGCGTCGGGATAGGGGCGCAGCGAGCCGTCCTTCATCACCTCGGCGACCGAGATTGGCGCATCGTCGGTCCAGCGCGGGAAGTTGACGAAGCGGCGGCCGTCGGCGGTCACCGCGACGCCGGTCGCCTGATGGTCGAATTGCGCGACCTGGGTCAGGCGGCTGTCGCGCCCCTGCGCCTGGGCGACGCCGACGGCCGCCGCGGCGACGAGGCCGATCGCGGCAATACCGGCGGCAAAGGGGGCGACTTTCTTCATGGGCAAACTCCGGTCGATACTATCGGTGAGCGCGGCGGGATCGCCGGCGAACAGGTTGAGCAGGTGGCGCGCGACCGCATCGGGGTTCTCGCGCTGCGGAAAATGGCCGACGCCGGCGAGATGGACCTTTGCGAACGGGCCGGTGAATTTGGCGGGAACGTCCTGCGACGCGCTCGGCGGATTGATCCCGTCGGCGTCGCCCTGGATGTACATCGCGGGCAGCGACAGCGTGCGCGTCGCCTTGACCTTGTCCTCGAGCCACTGGCTGCGCGGATCGGGCTCGGCCTCGTCCCAGCGCGCGCGATAGCTGTGCAGCGTCACGTCGACCCAATCGGGATTGTCGAACGACCGCGCGACGCGCGCGAAGGTCGCCTCGTCGAACCAGCCGGGCGGCGACCAATTGACCCAATGGATGTGCGCGAAGCCCTTGCGGTCGTCGCGCACCGCCTGCGCGCCGCGCGCGGTCGCCATGAACCAGTGATACCATTGCCGCTGCGCCTGTTCGAACGGCGGGGTCGGCATACCGCCGAGCCGCGGCGGGGTCGACAGCATCGCCAGCCGCACGATCCGCTCGGGCCAGCCGACCGCGAGCGCCTCGGCGGTGTTCGATCCCCAGTCGTGGCCGGCGACCGTGAAGCGCGCGATACCGAGCGCATCCATCAGCGCGATGGCGTCGATCGCCAGCATCGCGCTGTTGCCGGTGCGCGGCGCCGCGGCATCGGCGAAGCGGGTGGCGCCGAAGCCGCGCAGGGTCGGCACGATCACGCGGAATCCCGCCTCGGCCAGCACCGGTGCGACCGCGTCCCAGGTAGATGCATCGTCGGGCCAGCCATGTATCAGCAAGATCGCGGGCGCATCGCGTTCGCCCAATTCGCGATAATCGATGATCAGATCATCACGGGCGACCGTCGGCATGGCGTTCTTTCTGTTACGTTACCGCCGACAACCGTCGATCAACTCGCGCGTTCCGATTTTAATATGAATCAATAAAACATATTGGCCGGGAACGACGGGCCAAGGCTGCCGTTCTGGCCGCTACACCCGCCATCGGCGCACGGCCGGTTCGCCCCCGGCAGGAAAGGCCGCATCATGGCTCCGCAACGGTATCGTCCCCCGCACGACTTCGGCCTCGGCGGGGTCGCGATCGGCAACGAATTCCAGTTCGCCACCGACGACCAGGCCGAGGCGACGCTGGCCGCCGCCTGGGATGCCGGCGTGCGCTATTTCGACGTGTCGCCCTGGTACGGGCTCGGCCTCGCCGAGCGGCGCTTCGGCCGCTTCCTCGCGCGCAAGCCACGCGACGAATTCGTCCTCTCGTCCAAGGTCGGCAAATTGCTGCGCGCCAGCCGCGACCATCAGGCGAAACGCTATTTCCCGTTCACCAACTCGCCCAATACGCCGCATTTCGATTACAGCGCCGATGGCGTGCTGCGCTCGATCGACGACAGTCTGCAACGGCTCGGGCTCGACCGGCTCGACATCGTCTTCGTCCACGACCTGTCGCCCGACAACGATTTCCTGCCCGACGATTGGGAGGCATTGTGGACCGTCGCGGAGCGGGGCGCCTTCCCGGCGCTGACCCGGCTGCGCGAGGAGGGCGTGATCGACGGCTGGGGGATGGGGGTGAACTGCCCGCAGCCGATCCTGCGCTGCCTCGAGGTCGCCGACAGCGACGTGCATCTGCTCGCCAGCCAATATTCGCTGGTCGATCACGCCAATGCGGTCGAGCAGGTGCTGCCCGCGGCGCGCGCGGCGGGGGTGAGCTTCGTCGTCGGTTCGGCGCTCAACGCCGGCTTCCTGGGCGGCGAACCGCGCTACAATTACGGCGCCGACAATATGGTGATTGCCGCCGACAAACGCGACAAGCTCGCGACGTTGCGCGCGGTCGCGGGGCGGCACGGCGTCGATCTCGTCGCAGCGGCGCTGCAGTTCAGCCTGGCGCCCGACGTCGCCGCGGCACTGATCGTCGGCACCGCCAGCCCGGCGCATATCCTCGCCGACCATGCCGCGTTGCGGGCGAAGATCCCTGCCGGCTTCTGGGACGAATTGCGTGCGACCGGCGTGCTCCATCCGGACGCGGCGGTCCCGCCGGCATGATGCCGATCCCGGGCGAACACGGCCCCCGTCGTGTTCGCCCGGGATCGGCCGCACCTCAATGGACCGCGACGCCCTCGTCGACGAGCCCGAAGCTTTCCTCCAGCGTGGCGATCGACATGCTCAGGTGAGCCGCCGGCAAAGCCAGCCCCATCCGATCCATGATCATCAGGGCACGTTCCATCAGGGACAAAGCTTCGAAACTGTCGGTCATCGTTCGTATCCATTGGCCCGGGCTAGGGCTGAGCGGCGCCTACGCAACATAAGCGCCGCCTACCAACGAACTTAGCCAATGATTGTAAGTGATTGCGTGATGAACCGATGATAGCTTCGTCATGATTAACATCATCGTAAGCATGTAAACGCCAAACAACTTGCAGAGGCAAGACCTTTCGCCACCCTGATGCGGCAAGATCATTGTCCGATCCCTCTTATGCTCTCAATCGGGTCATGACGATTTATCAGGCCCCAGTCCCTTCTGCACGCCGTGGCATTGACCGGCCAACATACGGTCCATATACGAATCGTATAGCCGAAAGGGACGAAGAAATGGGTATCGTCAAGATCGACGACGCACTGCACGCACAGGCGCGCCGCGCCAGCACGACGATGTGCCGCTCGATCAACGCGCAGGCCGAATTCTGGATGAAGATCGGCATGCTCGCCGAGGCCAATCCGACGCTGTCGTTCAACGATATCGTCGCCACGCAGCTGTCGGTCCGCGCGGCGGCAGCCGCCTGATGGTCAAGACTCCCGACGAACTGGCGCTGATGCGCATTGCCGGCCGGCTGCTCGCCTCGGTCTTCGAGATGCTCGACGCGCAGGATCTCGCCGGCATGTCGACCCTGCAGATCAACGACATGGTCGAACGCTTCATCACCGTCGACCTCGCCGCGCGGCCGGCGAGCAAGGGCCAATACGGCTTTCGCTTCGTGCTCAACTGCTCGATCAACCAGGTCGTCTGCCACGGCGTCCCCGACGCCGACGAGATCGTCCGCGACGGCGACATCATCAACCTCGACATCACGCTGGAGAAGAACGGCTTCATCGCCGATTCCAGCAAGACCTATCTGGTCGGCGACACCCCCGCCGCGGCGAAGCGGCTGGTCCGCGTCGCGCAGGAGGCGATGTGGGCGGGGATCCGCCAGGTCCGCCCCGGCGCGCATGTCGGCGACATCGGCTTCGCGATCGAGCGCCATGCCCGCCAGAACGGCTATTCGGTGGTGCGCGAATTCTGCGGCCACGGCATCGGCCGCGACATGCACGAGGAGCCGCAGGTGCTCAATTTCGGCCGGCGCGGCGCGGGCGTACGGCTGCGCGAGGGCATGACCTTCACGATCGAGCCGATGGTCAACCAGGGCAGCCGCAGGGTCTCGACCCGCGACGACGGCTGGACGGTGGTGACCGACGACGGCAAGCTCTCCGCGCAATTCGAGCACACCGTCGCGGTCACCCACGACGGCGTCGAGGTCCTGACCCTGCGCCGCGACGAGACGCAGGCGGGGTAGGGGACGGCGCCGGGCTGCCCGGTCGGCGTACCTGCGCTCGATCCGCCCCGACCCGTCAGCTCAGACCTGGTCCTTCAGGTCGAGGATCGGATGCCAGGTACACGACGTCGACGTGAGTTCGACGGCGCTCGAGCAGATTCGCCCGGCTTCCGCTATGTTCGCCAGCGTCGCTGTACGCCCTGGCTCGAGGATCACGATCTTGCGCCGGCCCGCGCTTTCCAGCGCGAAGTGGCAATTGCCGGTGCTGCTTGTCACGCAGCGGACTTGCAGAAGATGGCGATTGCCATCGTAATCGGTCGCCGTGGCGAGCTTCGTACCGGGATGATAGGCAAACGACAGCCTGAGATCCGGCCGCGGCAATGCCGCTGCCGTCAAAGCGACCGCGCCAAATATGGTCGCAGCCACCAATGATCGCCGGATCGAAATCATAAGCCCCCCATTCCAATCGAAAGAGTGATCGGACTCGACCGGTTTGTCGAGCGTGATGACTGCATCGCGCAGCCGCCATTCAGGTGGTGCGGTCTATCGCCGCGGGATCAGGATTTGATGGAGCGAATGATGACCGTGCTGATCACCGCTTTGGCCTTGGCCGCGACCGGCGCGGGCGTGCAGATGCCGGCGCGCGACTATCCGAGTTGCGACCTGCGCGCGCAGCATGCGCTCGTCGGCGCGCCCGGTGGATCGATCGGGGACCGGGGGCAGGCGCATGTCGCGCTGCGCGCCAACATCCTGCAGGCCGACATCGGCAACGCCCGCAAGGCACGCCGGCTGACCCAGCCGCAGGCCGATATGCTGTGGCAACGCGTGGAGCGCGTGCGTCACGGCAGTGATGGCTTCACGCAGCAACAGGGCTTCCTCAGCGCAGGCGAACGAGCCTCCTACGATCGCGCGCTGGACGCCGTCGCCACCCGCCTCTGCCGGCGGTGATCCACCGCGGCCGCGCTCAGCCGCGGGCGAAGATCGTCGCCGCGCCCGAGGCGACCGACGCGAGCCGGGCGACCGCGGCGTCGTAAGCGGCGGGCATCTGCGACATCACCGCCATCGCGCGATCGATGTCGTTGAGACTGCCCCGCGCGGCATCGTGATCGTCCGCGCCATGCTGCCGCTCGGCGCGGCGCAGGATCGCGCGCACCTCGTTGGCGAGCGCACGCGCGTCATTGGCGAAGGCGGCGTCGTCGGCGCCATCGTCCGGATGCGCCGCAGCGCCGCGCCGGCCGGCCTCGCTGCGCGTCCGGGTCGCGGTGCCCGCGGCGGGGGTCACCTGCGCTTCGCTGCGGGCGGCGTTGCCGGTCGCGCCGGCGGGGTCCTGCGGCACGTCCTCGGCCGGCGCGGGAGTCGGCGTCAGATTGGCCCCGCCGACGATCGTGACCTCGGTCCCCTGCACCGCGAAGGCGGTGCCGCCGGCCCCGACATATTCCTGCACCGCTTCGGCCAGTTCGCGCGCGATCTGCGCCGCGGCCTGGGCGAGCTTCTCGGCATCGGCGGCATGGAGCAGTTTGAGCAGGTGCAGCCGCGTCTTCAGTTCGCCGATCCTGGCGGCCGCACGCGCCTTGCCGCCATCGCTGCCGCTGCGCCGTACCGCGTCCAGCGTCGCCAGCGCCTCGCTCGCGGCCTGCGCCGTGCCGTCGGCCGATCCGATTCCCGGGGCCTCGGTCGCGGATAGCGGTGCGACACGGTCATGCGGGATCGGAGCGATCGCCGTCAGCGTGGACCTGGCTAGCTTCATGGACCGTCACCCCATCGTCACCCGTCCATTATAGCGGGATCGCCGTGCCCGCGGAAACGCGCCCCCTCAGACCGTCCCGTAGACGTCGCGCCCGCCCGCGGCCGCGCCCGCGGCGAGATTGGCGCGCGCCTGTTCGATCGAGGCGGTCGTCTCGTCGCCCTTGCCGACGACGATGCCGGCCGAGGCGGTGAGCGGCCCGATCACGTCGCCGCTGCCGCGCAGCTTCAGCCGTCGCGCGTGGAACGCGTCGAGCGCCTCCTCCGCCAGCGCCCGCGCCATCGTCAGCGCGACGTCGCGCAGCACGACGATGAATTCGTTGCCGCTCCACCGGATCAATTCCTCGTCCGGGAAGCTCTCGCGCAGCGTCGCCGCGAAAGCGCTGAGCACGTTGTTGCCGACCGACCGGCCATAACGTGCGTTGATCCCGACCAGCCCGTCGATCCCGAACAGGATCATCACATACGACCGTCCCGACAGCGCGACTTCGCGGAACAGCCGCTCCCCGCCGGCCTGGTCGAGCGCCGCGGTGAGCCCGTCGCGCTCGTGCCCGGCGACGCGCGGCGCGCCACCGGTGATCGCGTCGCGCAGCCGGGCGAGCTCGCCACGCAGATCGGCGAGTTCGCGCTCGGCCTGCGCCAGCCGCGCGACGATCGCATCCTGATCGACCGGCACGCGGCCACCCGCCGCACCGATATCCGCGCCGAGCGTGCGGGTGAGGTCGTGGGCGTCCGCGGCGAGCGATCCCAGTTCGTCCGCCTGCATCGCGACGTTGCGCTCGCGCCACGTGACTTCCGGCGGCCCGTCGCGACAGTAGCGGTCGATCAGCATCGTCGCGGCATCCGCGGTCAGCCGCAGCCCGCCGTCGGTATGCTCGTCGATGTCGCGCGCCAGCGGCGAATGCGGATTGGCGACGTAGCGGCTGGCGAGATCCTGATAGGCCGGACTCGGGTCCAGCCGATGCCGTTCGAGAAATGCCAGGGCCTCGCGGGCAAGGTCGAACGACGGCATCGTGACGGGTGCTTTCGATAGGACCGTTTTGGAGATAGGACAGTTGCCCTGACGCGAGATATCGTGCCCGGATGCGGCAGGCAACATCCTGGGTTATGGAAACATCGTGCCTGACACGACGGGCGGCGGGCAAGCCCTCATCCAGGATAGTGTAGCGGCCGTTCACCCTCTTTACGCGGCATCCTCCTTGATTGTCATACGTTTAGTCGAAGTCGCAGGCGCATTCCGCAGCGGCGGGGGCCTTCGACGGGCCGCAACGGGAGCATGACGTGATGCGGCCAGGCCTGTATGTCCCGATCGCGCTGGCGCTGGCGCTGGCCGCATGCGGCGATGGCGACGGCGGCAGCGACGCCGCCCCGATCGGCAGCCCCGCACCGACACCGACACCGGTGCCGGCCCCTACGCCGACACCGACCGCGACGCCGACCCCGACCCCGGCGGTGACCGCGGTCGACCAGCGCGTCGTCGCCAGTTTCGACAATCCCTGGGCGATGGTGTTCCTGCCCGACGGGCGGATGCTGGTCACCGAGAAATCGGGGCAGCTCCAGCTCGTCACCCAGACCGGCGGCAAGACGCAGGTCGCCGGGGTGCCGCGCGTCACCTTCTCGGGCCAGCTCGGCCTGCAGGACGTCGTGCTTGACCCCGGTTTCGCGAGCAATGCGCGGATCTGGATCAGTTATGCCGAGCCCGCCAGCGGCGGCCAGCAGCTCGCCGTCGCGCGTGCGACGCTCGATCTCGCCACCACGCCGCGGCTGACCGACCTGGCGGTGATCTGGCGCGCGACGCCGGCGACCACCGGCGGGCAGCTGGGTGCGCGGCTCGCCTTCGCGCCCGACGGCCGGACGTTGTTCGTCACCAGCGGCGAGCGCCAGCAGGGCACGCCGGCGCAGGATCTGTCGGGGACGCTCGGCAAGATCGTGCGGATCACGCTCGACGGCAGCGCCGCATCGGGCAACCCCTTCGCCGCGACCGCCGGCGCGCGTGCGGAAATCTGGTCGCTCGGCCATCGCAATCCATATGGCCTGGTCTTCGCCAGCGACGGCCGCCTGTTCGAATCCGAGATGGGACCGGCGGGCGGTGACGAGTTCAACCTGATCGAGGCGGGCAAGAATTACGGCTGGCCGCGGGTGTCGGAGGGCGACAATTACGACGGCACGCCGATCGCGCGCCACGCCACCAACCCCGCCTATACGCCGCCCCTGGTCAGCTGGACGCCGGTGATCGCGCCCGGCGGGATGATCCAGTATCGCGGCACCGCCTTTTCCGGCTGGACCGGCGACTTCCTGCTCGCCGGGCTGGCGCAGCAGAGCATCGTCCGCGTCCGGGTGTCAGGCAGCACCGCCAGCGAGGTCGCGCGCATCGGCCTCGGCAACCGCATCCGCGAGATCGAGGAAGGGCCGAACGGCACGCTCTGGGTATTGCGCGACGGATCCGGGGGCGCGCTGGTCCAGCTGACGCCGCGATAGGGGAGGCGAGGCGCCGTTACGTCGACGATCGCTCCGTCGCGCGCCGCGCCAGGCTGGCATAACAGCCGGACAGCGACTCCGCTTCGCCGGTCTTGATGCGGTTGCAGACCGCATCGACCGGCCGGATCGGCAGCGATCCGACGACGATGCTGGGGTTGAAGACCATGCCGCCGCGCGCCGCGGCATCGCCGTCGTCCGCCCACGCGCCCCCGAGATTGCGCCGGATCACCTCGCCGACATAGCAGGCCACGCCGATCACCAGATCGGCGACGTCCGCCGGATCGACCCTCTTCTGGTGAAGCCCTTCGAGAAATGCGTCCATCTGACCGATGCCCGCTTCGGAATAATCCAAGGCGCTGCCCGTATCATCCTGATAATATGCGACGAATTCCTCCGCCTGCTCCTGTATCCCTGCCCGATCCACGCCGTCCCCCCGGATATCCGCGATGATCCTTATTATAGCGGCGACGCGCGCCGCGCCGCGCAGCGCGCTGTGC
This sequence comes from Sphingomonas sp. 2SG, assembly GCF_005503285.1. Taxonomy (NCBI): domain Bacteria; kingdom Pseudomonadati; phylum Pseudomonadota; class Alphaproteobacteria; order Sphingomonadales; family Sphingomonadaceae; genus Sphingomonas; species Sphingomonas sp. 2SG. The sequence goes on along the minus strand of NZ_SCMZ01000008.1, from coordinate 18,707 downwards.
AAGGCACTCCCGCGCGCTAGAACCGCGCCGCGGCGGAGACGAAGGCACGTCGGCCGTCCTCGTTATAGTCGATGCTGGTCAGCCTATCCTGGCGGACGTCGAACAGGTTGAGCAGCCCGGCCCGCAGCGTCAGCCGTGGAAAGCGGTAGCTGACCGACGTGTCCACCGTCGCATAGCCGTCGCGCGTGACGGTATAGCGGGGGTTGGGCGAGACGTTGAGATATTGGCGGCCGACGTAATTGGCGGTCGCGAACCAGCCGAACGCATTGCCCGCCTGCCAATTGGCGGACAGGTTGGCGGAATGTGCGGGCGTATAGGCGACCGGCAGTGCCGGATCGGACGACCGGTTGACCGCATCGAGATAGCTGTAGTTGGCGGTCACCTCGAGCCGACGGGTCACGTCGGCACGCAGGCTGGATTCGACCCCCTGCGTCCGCACCCGCGCCAGATTCTCGTAACGGAAGATCGGACGGCCATCGGGCAGGATACCGACGAAATTGGGATAGGCGCGGGCCAGCTGTGGATCGCGCGTGCGGTTGACGATGCTGATCTGGTTGCGCAGTTCGTTGCGGAAGAGGGTAACGCCGGCGGACATGCCCGTGCCGTCGAACCGCGCCGACGCCTCGTAGCTGGTGCTGGTTTCCGGCTGCAGGGCGGTCGAACCGATGATGTAGCAGCCGGCGGTCGCGCTGCCGCATGACACCGACCCCCAATTGGGCGCATTCTGGAGCAGGGTCGGGGCGCGGAAGGCGCGCGCCCAGCCGCCCTTGAGCGTCACCCGATCGACGGGATGCCAGACCAGATAGGCGCGCGGACTGTGGCGCCCGCCGAAATGCTCGTGGCGATCATAACGGTCGCCCAGCGTCAGCCGCAGACGATCGACGATCCGAATTTCGTCCTCGCCGAACAGCGCCCATTGGCCGACCCGGGTGCTCGGCCGCATGCTGCCCCCCGGAACGCCGGGCATGCCGGTCAGATGCGCGGGATCGTAGAGGGCCTGATCGCGATATTCGCCGCCCGCGGTGAAGGTCTGGCGCAGCGCGGCGACCGGCACGGTCAGTCGCCCGTCGACCTGCCCATCGCTGGCCCGATTGGGCTGAACCCTGCCGGACACGTTGCCGGCCAGGTTGCGGATGCGGTTGCCATAGGCACGCAATTGGCCGTGGCCCCAGTCGAACGTCCCCTCATAGGTCAGCGCCGCGCTCCGACGGGTCAACGGCGTGTCGCCATGGAGCAGCCGGTTGTAGCCGTAATTGAGCGAGACGCTGTTGCGCCGGTCGGGGGTCCAGACCAGCGTCCCGTCGGCGAACGTCTCCTCGACCCGGTCGAATCCGGCCAGTGTCGCGCCGGCGGCATTGCGCGTCGGAGCGTCCGCCTCGCGCACATTATGGCCGCCGTACAGTTTGATCCCGAGCGTGCCGGGGAGGAGCGGGCCGCTGACATAGCCGCCGAGCTTGTCGTAATTGCCCGACGCATGATCCTGCTGCACCGTGCTGTCCGCGGCGAGCGTGCCATGCCACGCATCGCCGACCGGCTTGGTGATGACGTTGACGACGCCCCCGATCGCATCGGTGCCGTACAGCGACGACAAGGGGCCACGCACCACCTCGACCCGTGTGATCGCTTCGACCGGCACCCAGTTGGAATCGAAATTGTTGCCGCGGAACGCCGCATTGCCGGCGTTGACGCGTTTCCCATCGATCAGGAACAAGGTGTAGTTGCTCGGCAGGCCACGGATCTGGATGGTACGCTGGTTGCCCGCGCGGTTGAGCGTGACGCCCTCGCTGCGATCGAGGATATCGGTGAGATCACGGACCGGGCGAACCGCCAGCTGCTCGGCGGTGATCACCGATACGCTCGCGGGAACGTCGATCAGGCGTTGCCGCTGCCCTGATGCGGTCACGACGATATCGGTTGCCGCGGACGCCAGCGCGTCGTCAGTCGCCGGCGCGTGGTCATCGTCGACGGACTGCGCCTGTTGCGCCCACGCCGTCACCGGCGTCGCCGACAGCAGCAACGCGGTGATCCAGATCTTCCTCATCATATCCCCCGACCGGCGCCATGATCCGCTCCCCTGCGGACCTCCAGGCTGACCGACGGACAGCGCGGTCGATCAAGAGCTAATGCGAGTCAATATATTTAAGACAAGTGCTTGGATGGGCCGGTTTTGATCGGCCACCCTCCGCGGGTTCGTTCAGGAACGATGTCATGTCGGTCGCGTAATGCTGACCACCAGCCCATTTCCGGGTGCGGAGAGATATCCATGAAAATCAGCACGATCCTGGGCGCCATCGGCATGATCGCCGCCACCCTCGGCACGGTCGGCACCGCCGACGCGCAGCGCCGCGACCACGACCGCGATCGCGGCCGCTACGAGCATCGCGACCATCGCGGTCCGCACGGCATGCGTCACGATCGCGGCCGCCGCTTCGAGCGCAACCGTCACGACCGCTGCCGCACCGTGATCCGCCACGACCGCCGCGTCCGCGTCTGCCGCTGACCGAATCGGGAGCCGGCGACCCTCGCGTCGCCGGCTCCCCCTGCAGCTAGCGCAGCACGACCTGCAGATCGACCAACCGCACGTCGTGCATCTGGCTGAGATAGGCCTCGTAATACCCTTTGTGCGACGCGCCGACGATGGCGAGCATCCGCATGCCGGGATAGCGGCCGAGCACGTCGCGGATGTTCGCGACCATACGCAGGTTGCGCGTCTCCCAATAACCGACATAGCCCCGGCCGAATTGCTGCGGCGATGGTTCGATCAATGCTGCGCCGAAATCCGCGCGATAGGCTTGCAGCGGCATCTCGAACGAATTGAGGAAACGATAATAAGCGAGCAGGCCGCCGGGCTGCGACAGGCCGCGCCGCAGCGGTGCCTCCGCCGCTACGCGGGCGCGATTGGCGGGATTGTCCCAGGCCCGTTCGATCGCCGCCTGATACGCCTTGCGCTCCGCGGGATCGGGGCTGTCGGGCGTGTCCGCGGAATGGTCGTCAACGCTCCACAGCCGTTCGAGCCCGAGCCGCGCGGCGAGTACCGCCGCGATCAGGCTGCTCTCGTTACGCAATACCCTGCGCGCATCGAGCGCGGCCACCAGCGTGGCGTCGAGGCCGTCGCCAGCATGGTGCTCCACCGCGGGCAGTCGCAGCCATTGCACCAGCGCGGAATTCGGCTCGCCCGCGGCGAGGAACACCGCCGCCAATCGGCGCCGCTGCGCGGGGGAGGGCGCGGCGGGCCAGCCGGCAAGCAGCCGCTCCGCCTCGGCATTGGCGGCGGGGACGTCGAGCCCGATCGCACGGCCGGCGGGTGCGGGATCGAAGCAATAGGCCTCGACCGTCCCGGCATAACGCGACGGGTAACGACGCAGCGCAGCGCATTGCAAGCCGGACATATCCTCGGTCGCGATCCCCGTCGGCCGCCAGTCCGTGAGGCGGTCGAGCAGCGGCGTGAGTGTCGCCGGATCGAAATCCTCGGGGAGGCCCGACAGGTGCGGCGTCCCGAGCACCAGCACTTCGTTCGGCCTGCCGACGGGTGGTCCTTTCAACGTCTCCGGGTGGAAGATGGGGTGGTAATCCTGCGCCGGCGCTGCTCCCCCAGCCAGCGACAGCGCCGCTACGACCCCACCCACAAACCTGCGTACCATGCGCATCCCCCAAAAGCGGATGCGTCATGCTACCACCGCTGTATTGGGTGAGCAATACAGCGGTATACGATCACTGCACCGCGCTGCGCAGCCCGGCGGGAAGCTGGTCGACCGGGCAGTAACGATAGGACGTCGCGGGGCCGCGCGTCGCCAGCATGAAGGTCAGCGCATCGGCGACGCTCACCGTCTGGCGCTCGATGAAGCGGGGCGCGGGCCCGGCGCCCGCGTCGATGCACGACTGGCTGACGGTATAGCGAGTCCCCTTGCGCGACAGCACCCGGGCGCGACAGGCGCGGGTGTGTGCGGTGCTGAGGCCGCGGCCGTCATATTGGCGGAGCTCGGCATTGGCCGGATCGCGGCAGCTCGCGCCCTTCATAACGTAGATACCGGGCTTGAGCCGGTAGACGCCGCCCGGCTTGGGCGAGGGATCGACGCTGGCCCAGGCGCCGGTCGCGGCGAGCAGCGCCAGCAGCGGCGCGGCGATCGTCATGCGTGTCATACATCCTCCTTGATTGCCTGACGGATAAACCCGGCAAGCCGGACCGCGGCTCCATTGCGTCATGGCTGTTTTGAATGCATATAGCGGGCAGGGAGTGCACTCATGCTAGCCGCGTTTCTCGATGATATCCGCGATCACGACATGATCGCCCCGCGCCGCATGGCGGATCGGTTGCGACTGCCGATGGCACGGCTGGCGCGGCTGGCGCACGTCAACCGCAACACGATGGCCGCCAAGCCGGAGAGCCCGGCGGTGCAGGCCAAGCTCGGCGAGATCGCGCGGATCATCGCGCGCGCGGCCGAACTGTCCGGCGACGAGGGCAAGGCGATCATCTGGTTCCGGCACCAGCCGATCGCCGGTTTCGGCAAGACCGCCGAGGAACTGGTCGAGGCGGGGGAGGCCGCGGCGGTGCTGTGGACGCTCGAGACGATGGACCAGGGCGTCTATGCGTGACGGGTCGCTGAGCTGACCGGCGCATGGCCGTTCCGCTCCATCCGCTCGCCGCGCGCTACTGGCGGATGCTCGGCGTCCGCTGGCAGGGGCAGCCGTTCGACAGCGGTGCGCATCTGACCGGCGGACGCTGGAACCCGCCCGGCATGGCCGCGCTCTATCTGTCCGCCGACTACAATACCGCGATCCGCGAGATGCATCAGGATCTGGTGCGGCCGGGGACGCTGGTCGCCTATGATCTGGTCGCGACGGCGATCGCCGACCTGCGCGACGCCGATCCGGCGATCCTCGATTGCCAATGGCGCCGCATCTTCAAGCTGGACGGCGGTATCCCGCCGAGCTGGACGCTGGCGCAGACGCTGCGCGATGCCGGCGCCGAGGGCGCGCTGGTGCCGTCGGTCCAGCACCGTGGCGGCACCAATCTGGTGCTGTGGCAATGGCACGACGCCCGCCTCGCCGGCGAAGGCGCGGCGCTGACCCTGCTCGATCCCGAGGCGGTGCTGACCGGCCGCTAGCGCGACGGCCGGCGTCGCCGCAGGACATCGTCCGCGCGATGCCGCCAATAGCCGACCGCGCCGCGCAGCTTGTGGCGCAGGCGGAAGGCGTAGAAGGCGCGGATGCCGCCATGGGTGGTGACGGGATCGGTGAGATCGCGGCGCAGGTCGGCGATGTCGCGTGCGAGCGCGCGCCGGATGCGCGGATCGCGCCAGTGCTTGGCGTAGAGCGCACCGTCGCCGAAGCCATAGCCGGCGAGCAACGCCGTCTCCTCGTCGAGCCGCCGGCGGCCGTGATGATGGTCGACGACGAAACGGTGATCGTAGTGCAGCGCGATATCCTGGCGCATCGCGCGAACGAGGAAATCGGTGTCCTCCGCCGCGACGAACGGCGCGCCGGCCCCGAAACGCGCGTCGAACGCGCCGACCCGCCGCGGCACGTCGGCGGTGAAGGCGAGGTTGGCGCCCATCACGAAGCCGCCGGGGAAGCTGCCCGCGGGCGCGGTCATCGGATGATCCTCCAGCTTCACCGTCACCGGCAGGTCGGCGGGGTCGCCGAGCAGGATGCGCCCGCCGATGATCGCCGGCCCTGCCACCTCGGCGAACGCCTGGACCAGCGCGGGGAAATAATCGGCGTGGAGGACGCAATCGTCGTCGGTCATCGCGACGATCCGCCCGCGCGCCCGGGCGAGGCCGAGGTTGCGCGCGCGGGCGAGGCCGGGCCGCGCCTCGTGCAGCCGATGGACGGGGAAAAGCGGCCGCCACGCCGCCAGTCGCCGCGGCGTATCGTCGCGCGAGCCGTTGTCGACGAGGATCACCTCGACCGCCAGCGCCGGGGCCGCCGCAACCGCCCGGTCGATCGAGGCGAGCGTCGCGGCCAGCGACGCGCTGCGGTCGCGCGTGCAGACCAGCAGGCTGACATCGGGACGCACGCCGCTCACCCCGCGTCGCGCAGCCGTTCGGCGAGGACGTGCGCCTCCGCCATCGTCGCCGCGGTCGCGACCGGCGTGGCGGCGGGCCAGGCGGCGGCATAAGCGGCGATCTTGCCGTAGTCGTTGTCGAGCACGACGTGCGGAATGCCGAGCAGATCGGCGAGGATATGGCCGTGCAGCCGGTCGGTGACGATCACCTCGCCCTGCGCGAGCAGCCGCAGGCCGCGCGCAACGCGCGCCTGCGCCTGCGCCTCGCGCGCCGCGACGCCGGTACCGGCTGGCACATCGGGATCGTCGTCCAGCCAGTCGACCACACGCGCCGGCGCCGCTGGCGCGCCGCCATGATCGCGCCGTTCGTCGTCGCTGCGCAACAGCATCAGCAGCGCGACCTCGGCCGCGCCGCGCGGCTGCGCCCCCAGCGCGATCGCGGAATCGGGCACGAGATCGACGGGGCAGGCGATCCGCGCGGTGGCGAAGGCGTGGCTGCGTGCATCACGGACGTAGAGCGTGAAATCGGGATGTTCCGCGGCGAGCGCGGCGAACCGCCCGGCCCTGGCGGGATCGCGGAAGTGGATCGACTGCGGCAATTGCACCACCGGCCGGTCGCGCACCGTCGCCAGCAGATGTTCGCGGAAATGCTGATGATGCGGCCAGATGTCGCCCAGATTGCCGCCGCCATGGAGGAACAGGGTGCCGCTCGGGCAGGCGCGGCGGAAGGCATCGGCATCAAAGTCGTGCCATGTCGACACGTAGACAGGTCCACAGCCGGCGATGCGGCGGAGCATCGCGAGCTCGCCGAGCCAGATCGCGCTGTCGCCGACATTGGCGTGATCGGGAAAATCGACCAGCGCATAAGGCGCGCCGGCGCCGACATGCGCGCGATAGCAGGCGTCGAGCACCGCCAGCGATGCAGGCGCGGTCATGCCGCGAGCACCGCACGATCGGCGCCGGCCGCACGATAGAGCGCCTCGCACCGGTCGAGCCATATATCGCGGGTGAACATCCGCTCGACCCGCGCGCGCGGCACGAGGCGGGGGATGGCGAGCGCCGTCCCGATCGCTGCGGCGAGCGCGGCGACGTCGCCGGCAGGGGCGAAAGCACCGGCCTCGCCGATCACCTCGCGCGCGGCGCCCTGGTCGAAGGCGGCGACGGGCAGGCCGCACGCCATCGCCTCCGCCGCGACGAGACCGAACGGCTCGTCCCAGCAGGGGGTGAACAGGAACACCGAGGCGCGCGCCATCTCCGCCGCGAGCGCCGCGCCGGCGAGATGGCCGCCGTAGCGTACCGTCGGCCCGAGCAGCGGCGCGACCTCGGCGGCCCAATAATCGGGGTCCTCGACCGGTCCGAACAAGGTGAGCGGCACGCCGGCACGCAGCGCCGCCTGCGCGGCGAAATGCGGCCCCTTGTTGGGGGTCATCCGCCCGCACCAGAGCGCGCTGCCGTCGCCCTGCGGCGAAAAGCGCCACGCATCGGCATCGATGCCATTGTGCAGCACCGACGCCTGCGCCGGCGCGCCCTCGGGCCACCAGGCGGCAAGCTGCGTCGCCGAGGTGACAGTGAGCCGATGCCCCGACGTCGCGCTGGCGCGGACGAACCAGTGCAACGCATCATAGGGCGGCACGTGCAGCGAGGTGACGGTCGGCGTCACCGCAGTGCGCCGCGGCTCGATCGCGAACCGGTGCAGGCTGTTGTTGTGGACGACGTCATAGCCGCCTGCCTCGATCCGGTCGCAGGCGGCGGCATAGCCGGCGTCGAGATGCGCGATCAGCGGCGCCGAGCCGCGATGCTCCGCCCAGGGGAAGACGCATTCGTAATGTTTCGCCACGACGGGATCGATCGCGAAGCGCGGATCGCTGTCGCCCGAGGCAAACAAAGTGACGTCATGGCCGCGCGCCTGCAGGCCGGCGGCGAGCTGCCAGCAATGCGCCTCCATGCCGCCCGCGAACGGCTGCGCGATACGCTGACGGACATGGGCGAGGATCGCAATCCTCATGCCGCGGCGCGCGCCTCGAGCTGGCGGATGACGCTGGCGGTATTGGCATAGGGCTGGTGGCTCTGCTGGCCGGTGAGCGCGAAATCCTCGGGGCCGGGACGGCGCAGGATGCGCACCGGCCGGCCGGCGGTGTCGTCGACCAGCCCCATCAGGCGGAAGGCGTGCAGCCAATGGCCCATGGTGCGATAGCCCCATTTCGCCTCGAACAATTCGGCGTTGCGCACGACGCTGTCGAGATGATGGACCGGCGGCATATGGTGCGGGTGATATTGGTGATAGGCGCGCCCGCCCTTGATCCACGCGATCTCCACGCCGGCCTGGTCGAGCGTCTTGCCGAAATCGGTGTCCTCGCCGCCATAGCCGACATAGCGTTCGTCGAACCCGCCGATCGCGAGGAAGGTCGCGCGCCGCATCGCGAAGTTGAGCGACCAGAAGCAGCGATAGTCGTTGCAGCGCTCGACGCCCTGCGGCGGGGGGCCGCGGCGGTCGGAATGGCGCACCGCAAGCGCCTCGAACCGGTCCATCGACAGATCGGCCTCGGTCGCCCCGCCGGGCAGATAGAGCACCTCGCCCATCAGCAGCGCATCGGTGTCGGCGAGGAAGCCGGCATAATCGGCGACCAGATCGGGCGTCGGGATGCAATCCATGTCGAGGAAGACGATCCCCTCGCCCTGCGCACTGCGCGCTGCGGCGTTGCGCGCCGCGGCGAGCGGCAGCGCGTCGGCGACGACGTGCATCTGGCGGATCGGAAAGGGGGCGGCGGGCAGCGCATAGGCCTCCGCCTGCATCACCGCGACGATCAGCTCGACCGGCATCTGGCGCTGCCGCGTCAGGCCATGGACGAGATTGACGAGATGATCGGGCCGCCCCTTGGCGAGCGTGACGACGGAGATGGAGGTCATAGCGGGTTCCGTAAGAGAGGAGGGCTGGGGTGCGTGAGGGTCGTGGGCCTTAGGAGATTGCCCCCAATATCCGTCACCCCGGACTCGTTCCGGGATCCACCGAGCCGCAGGCGTGCGCTCGCCCCTTCAGCCACGCACCGCGCCGCAGAGTGGACCACGGAACGGGTCCGGGGTGACGGAGTGGGTGGGGCGGGGGTCATGCCTGCTCGGGTGCGGTAGCAGGGCGGACCGCCTGCGGCGTCCACAACCGGTCGCTCAGCGCCTCCAGCCAGTGCGCCGCATCCTCGGCGGGTGCGTCGGCGATCATCGCGCGCTGCGCTGCCGGACGGTGGCCGGCGCGCGTCTCGGCGAGCGCCGCGTTCCAGCCGGCCGCCGACGAGGGCAAATGCGGCCGCACGCAGGCGACGCCAGCCGCGGCGAGCGCCTCGGCCTTGCGATGCTGTTCGTCGAAATAGCGCCACTCGGGCACCGCCAGCCACGGCCGCCCCGCGGCGAGGATCTGCTGGCAGGTGGTGTTGCCGGTCGAGGCGATGACGATGTCCGCCGCGGCGATATGGTCGGCGGCATCGTCGACCCAGCCGCGATGCTCGAGATTGGCGGGCTCGGTGGCATGCCAGTCGCGCTGCACCGGGCCGATCGTGATCCAGCGCGCGGCCGGCGTCGCGCGCGCACCGACGCCGAGCGGCGCGGCCGCGAACCCGCCGCCCCCGCCGCCCGCGACGACCAGGATCATTTCCTCGTCCGGCGCGACGCCGATCCGCTGCCGCGCCACCTCGCGCTCGGGGACGCGGGTGTCGACGCCGAGCCCGCCGGCGAAGCACGTCTTGGCGCGCATGCCCGCATCCCATTCGGGCTGGGCGAGCGCGGCGTGGAACGGCGCGAGCAGCCCCGCCGCGCCGTCATAGGCGGCGCGATGGCCGGGATCGCCGCGATCGCCATGCTGGAGGATCTTGACGTGCGGCACCGAGCAGATGCGGGCGAGCTGCGCGATCTCGGCGGAAACGTCGCAGATCATCAGCGCCGGGTCGGCCGCGTCGAACCAGTTCGCCAGCGTCGCCATCGCGCGGCGGATGCCCGGCCAGCCCAATGGCGCGCAATGCAGCGTGTCGGGCGTCGCCACCCAGTCCATCGCCCCCGCCTCGTCGCCGCTCGGCTCGAACAGCGAGGGCAGGCGGACGATCGCGACGTGCGGCGGGAGCGCCGGGAAGATGTCGTCGCGCGCGCAGAACAGCGTCAGCGGCCGGGTCGGCGGCAAGGCGTTGGCGATCGCCGCGCAGCGTTCGGCATGGCCGCGTCCCTGATGGTGGACGAAATAGCCGAGCGGCCTCACGCCGCCTGCGCCAGCGGCGTGGTGGCGGACGCGACGAGGCCGAGCCGGTCGAGCCCCTCGACGATCCCCGCCGCATGATGCGCGCTCGCCCGGTACAGACCGGCGCGCACGGGCAGATCGGCGAGTTCGTCGCCGGCATTGCCGACGACGATCGCCTGGCCGCAGGCGGCGAGCATGTCGGCGTCGTTGCCGCTGTCGCCCGCCGCGATACACTGGCCGAGCGACCAGCCGTGGCGCGCGGCATAGAAAGCGATCGCCGCGGCCTTGCCGCCCGCCGGCGCAAGCACGTCGATCAGCTCGCCGTGCGAGAAGATCACCCGCGCGCCCAGCCCCGCCGCAGCGAGCGTGGCGCGGATCGCCGCGGCATCCGCCGCGGTGCCGAAGAAGCTCAGTTTGTGCGGCCCTTCGGTCGCGACCGGCTGCGGCGTCACGCCGAGCGGCGCCAACGCGCGCACCACCACGGCGCGATCCCAGCCGGCGTCGAGCGCGCGCGCGTAATCGGCGCAGCCACGCCAGCCGCCGGCACCGTCGGACAGCAGCAGCCGCGTCCCGACATCGACGATATAGGCATCGGGCTCGGGCAGCTGCCAGCGCGCCAGGATCGCCTGCGCCGCCTCGATCCCGCGCCCGGTGGCGACGACGAAGCCGAGCGGCGATGCGCCGCGCCATGCGGCGAAGGCCGCGGCGCCGTCACTGTCACCGGTCAGCGTATGGTCGATATCGCAGGCGAGCAGCCGCGGCGCGGCGATGTCGCGATAGATCGCGACCGAGGCGGCGGCATAGTCCGTCCAGCAATAGGCGCCGACCCGCGTGCGGCCGGCGTGCGCGAGCGCGGCGTGGCGGACGGGATCGCCGATGATCGCGCGGCAGGCACGGGCGATGCCGGCGTCGTCGCGCGGATCGATCAGCACGCCATGGTGCAGCCGCGCGACGATCTCGGCGGGGCCGCCGTTGCGCGTCGCCACCACCGGCACGCCCGCCGCGGCCGCCTCGATCAGCGTCAGCCCGAACGGCTCGTGCAGCGCCGGATTGACGAACACCCCGCCGCGCGCGGCGCGGTCGTAGAGCGCGGCGACATCGGCCGCGTCATGCCGCGGCGGCAGCGCGATCCGCCCGGCAAGCGCCGGGTCCGCCGCGAGGCGATGCAGTTCGGCGAGCACCGCGGCTTCCTCGCCGACGGCATGATCGTGACGCCCGGCGAGGATGACCAGATTGGCCTGCGCCCGCAGCGCCGCATCGCCGGCATAGGCGCAGACCAGCGCGGCGAGGTTCTTCTTGGCGACCGGCCGCGCCACCGCGAACAGGATCGGCAGCTCGGGCCGGTCGAGCCAGTCGCCGAGCCGGTCGGCGAGCGTGTCGGCATCGTTGGCGCCGGCCGCGTCGCGCTGCGGCACGCCGGGCGACAGGCAGTGGATACGCCCCGTCACCGCCACGTCATAGCCGCCGATCTGCCGCTCCGCCTCGTCACGGGTCGACACCAGGATCGCCGCGGCGCCGGCGATCGCGGCACGCTCGGCGTCGATCCGCGCGTCGAGCCCCTCGCCCTCCAGGCCGGCCGCGCGCTTGTCGATGCCGAGCGCGTGCGGCGTATAGGCGAAGGGGATGCCGAACCGCGCGTGCGCGGCGCGCGCAACCGCCGCGGCATCGGCGAAATGCGCATGGATCACGTCGGGCAGCCGCGGCAGCGCCGCCAGATGCGCGCAAAATGCCGCGGTGAACGCGGGCAGCTCGGCGTCGAGCGCCTCCTTCTCCAGATAGGCCTCCGACCCGGTGGCGATCCGGTCGATCGTCACCTTGGCGTCGAGCGTCTCGCGCGCGCGCGCATGGCAGGGGTCAAGCCGCGCATCGGCGAACCGGCGGGTGACGATCGAAACCTGGTCGACATCGTCACGCCGCGCCTGTGCCCGCGCCGCCTCGAGCACGTAAGCGATATGCCCACCGGTATCCGCGGTGATCCCATAAGCGACGGGCGGCGACTTCAGACAACCGCCGAGGGCCAGATGCAGGATGAACAAACGACCCCCAAGTTATTGTCTGAACGCAACGTTTACCGATGCAAATTGGTTTCGTTGGGGGCAGCAGTCGGCTGCGTCGGCAAGCGACGGTTGGGATTCAGATAGAACGGGGTGGGGATCATGGATGGTGCGCAGTCGGCGCAACGCCGGTCGACGTTCAGGTCATGCCCGCCGGCCCCCTCCTTTCCGACGCGATCCGCCTGTTGCCGCGCCGGTGCACGATGCGGATGGTCTATTCGATAAGAGTTTTGCCGGCCAACCTGCTGGTTGATGCCACGCCGCGACCCGGGCAGGTCGAGATCTACTTCCTATGAAAGCAAACGCAGAATTTCAGGCCGAGTCGACAATCAGGCAAATCTTTTCTTGGCCGGGGGGGGGGGACTTTGCTTAGACCCCGAACGTCGACCGGCCTTAAAATCAAACGACCAAAACCAAGCGTTCACGCCGGTAAGCGCGAGACGCTTGGCCGGGATCAGATGTTATTTCAGGCGGCCGGTGAGGACCGTTCCGAAAAAGCTGCCGTCAGTCTGCTTGAGGCTGACCAGCAGAGCGATCTCCTTACCGCCCTTGCCATACAGACGACCCTGGAACTGACCCGTGGTGGCGCCGTCCTTGCTGCGCAAGGTGCCGGTGACTTTTGCATTTGCATCAATCTTTCCGGTCAACTCATAATCCGTTGTCGTGTCCGAGCTGTTGACCATCGGGATGGTACCCGAAACTGTGCCGGCGCTGGTATTGATCGTCAAAGCCTGCGCATTAGCCTTGCCCTTGTCGTTCGACTCCTCCTGGATCAACGCGAGATAGGTCAGGGTACCCGCGCTCGTGATCTCCTTCGGATCGGTTGGTGAGCCGACCACCAGAATGCGGGCGATGTTGGAGCCCTTGAACAACGCGAACGTAAAATATTCATACGCCTTAAGCAGATCGGGAAGGCCTATGCTGACGGTGCCGCCCGCAGCGGAGTAGGTCGCCCGCTGTCCCGACTTCAGCGTGAAATCGCCGGCAGAATACGCACCGCTACCAGGCAGATCTGTGCTGTCCGCGAGCGTGATCTTTCCGCCCTGTGTCGCGTAGCTGGTGACCGCCGTCTCGGAAGACGAAAACTCTATGCTGAGCGCTTTTTCATTCGCCAGCTTGACGCTGATCCGGTCATAACCGGTAAATTTGCGATCCTGCGTGAAGTCGGTGGCCCGTTCATACGTGTAGGTTCGCGTTGCCGCGGGTGTCGGAGACGGAGACGCCGTTGGCGACGGCGACGGCGATGGTGAAGGCGATGGTGAAGGCGTTGATCCGTTAGTGACCGGCACCGACGACGTTGCGCCGTTTTTACCGTCCGAGCCACATCCACTTACGGCTAGCACCAATACCATCGCTGTCATCACCCGCCGCGCCATTATTTCCACTCCATAGACATCAGGCGAACACATCGTTCACCACTTCTTGATTATAGAATGGCAAGGCTATGAGGGCTGCACCTTCGAAAAATTATCTCATCAGCAAACCAGCAGTTGTTTTTCTTATTATTGAAACATATTTTTCATTCGATAAAAATCATACTTGCATTGGCGCTCGCATCTATCATTACCGATGATGGTGATAACACCGCTATATCAATCACATTTGTGCCTCGGCACAACTTTGATTCGGAACACCATCCGCTTTCACGGCGACATCAAACGCACTGTGAATCTTGCCGGATTTGTCGTGTGTAGGCAGGCTTCCTGCCTACAACGTCATCGACTTAAGTCGCAAAGCGGTAACGATTAAGCTTGGCGGCGACTCGGCGATGATTCATAGAATCGCGATGCCGATCCGCGCCGAAAACCGCTGGCTCTACCCGATCGACTGGCCGCAGGTGTCCAGCGCCATCCGCTTCGTGCGCGCCGGCGCGCGCTGCGAGCGCTGCCGCCGGCCGCATCGCCGCCATGTCGCGCATCTCGGCGACGGCCGCTGGTGGGACGGCGCCGCGACCGGCTGGCGCGACGGCGACGGCCGCCGCATCGCGATGCGGCGCGGTGCGGTGCCGCTCGCCGGCGTGCGCACCACTTATGTCGTGCTCGCCTGCGCGCATCTCGACCACGATCCCGGCAACAATGCCGCCGCCAACCTCGCCGCTCTGTGCCAGCGCTGCCACATGCTCCACGATGCCGCCGAACATCGCTGGCAACGCTGGTGGAACGCCTTCCGCCGGCGCGCCATCCGCGACCTGTTCGAGGATCCGCCGCTCACCCGTCGGCGGCTGATGCATCCATCGACCCGTCGCGGTGTCGACACGTCGAGGCGTCGACGCACATAATCCGAGTATACGATTCCTTGTTGCGGGTGATTATCATTATTGATAGTCGCCCGTGATCGTGCGTGACATTGCAGATCTCGATCGCCGGTTGCGTCGTTTCGTCGGCCGGCTGGCGCCGCGCGAGGAATCCGGCGACATCGTTCAGGAAGCCTGGCTGCGCGCGCTCCCCGGCCTGCGCCAGGGCCATGTCCTCGACCCCGCCGCCTATCTGTTCCGCGTCGTGCGTAGCGTCGTCATCGACCGCGGCGCCAGGTACCGCCGCGCCGCGCAGGTGCTGGTCGACGCCGGCGATCGCGTCGAGGATGTCGCCGACCGCGCCGCCTCGCCCGAGACGCAGGCGCTGGCCCGCGACCGGCTCGCCCGCATCCGCCGCCTCGCCGACACGCTGCCGCCGCGGGCCCGCGAGGCGTTCCTGATGCGCCGCTTCGAGGATCTCGACCAGGCGACGATCGCCGAACGGATGAACATCAGCCGCGGCATGGTCGAGAAGCATCTGCGCCTCGCGCTCGCCCAGATCGCCCGCACGCTCGACGAACCCGACCCGTGAGCGTCAGGCCGAGGTCGGGTTTCGCCGCGCCCGGCCGTCTGGTCTTGCAGGGAGCAGGATCGAAAGGACCGGGATCATGACGCGCCAGCCGCCACGCGACGTACCGCCGGCAGAGGAAGCGGCGCATTGGGTCGTCCGCCTCGACGCGGGGCCGCTGTCGCGCCGCGAGACGCGCGCCTTTGCCGCATGGCTGGCGGCGGACCCGACGCATGCCGCTGCCTACGACCGGCTCGCGGCGATCCTGCTGCCGCCGACGCCCGTGCGCGTGCCGCCGCGCCGGCCGCGTCGCCGCGCCGGCAGCGCGATATGGACGCGACCGCGGCTTGCACTCGCGGCGAGCGCCGCGGCCGCGACGCTCGCCGTGCTGATCCCGGCCGGCGACGCGCTGCGGCTGCGGTGGCAGGCGGATGCTATCACCGGCATCGGCGAGCGCCGGCTGATCCGCCTGCCCGATGGCTCGCAGGCGTGGCTCGCACCGCAGAGCGCGCTGGCGTGGCACATGCACGCCAACCGCCGCGACCTGCGCCTGTTGCGCGGCACTGCCGCCTTCGCGGTCCGCCGCGATCCCGCCCGGCCGTTCGCAGTCGCCAGCGGCGACGGCCAGGCGATCGCCCGCGGCACCGCCTTCATCGTACGGCGCGACGCCGGCGCGACCGAGGTCGATGTCCTCCAGCATCGCGTCGAGGTGCGCACCGGTCGCGGCGGGACGTCGCTGCGCGAGGGCTGGCAGGTGCGCTATACCGCCGACGGCCTGTTGGCACCCGACCGCCGCTTCGATCGCGATGCCGCCGTCGCGCTGCTCCGCGGCCGGCTGATCGCCGACGACCAGCCGCTCGGCGACGTGATCGCGGCGTTGCAGCCTTATCGCCATGGCCGCATCCTCCTGTCGCCACGCGCGGCGCAACGCCGCGTCGATGGCGTCTACGACCTCGATCGTCCCGAAGCGGCGCTGGCGCTGATCGCATCGTCGCTCGGCCTGCGCCGTCTCGATCTCGGCGGGGTGACGATCCTCTACGCCGGCTGATTATTTTGGATGCCGGGTCGGGTATCCCGCCGATCGTTCGTCTTCCGTAACGGTAATGACAATCATTAGCGTTTGGGGGCTTCATGATACGGTTCGGCAGGGTGATCCGCGGCGCGATGGTGCCGGCGATGCTGGCGGCATCGGCGACGATGGCGGTCGGCGTGGCGCGCGCGCAGCAGGCGGCGGAACAGCCGCGCAGCTTCAACGTCGCGGCGGGACCGCTGGCACAGGCGATGCGGCGGTTCGCCGAACAGGCCGATCTGCAATTGTCCTATCCGGCCGAACTCGCCCGCGACAAGCAGACCGCCGGGGTCAGCGGCACGCTGTCGCGTGAGGCGGCACTGGCCCGGCTGCTCGCCGGCACCGGTCTGCACGGGCGGCTGGAAGGGCGATCGCTGACCCTGCTGCCCGATACCGCGGCACAGGCGGACGGCGACGGCGAGCATGTCGCGCTCGCCACGCTCCACGTCGCCGGCGCAGGCGACGATGCGGCCGGCCGCGGCGCCGGCGGCACCCGCCGCGACGAGGCCGACCGGCCGTTCCGCACCGCCGGCTCATCGGCCTATGTCACGCGCGCCGCGATCGACCGGATCCCGCCGACCGCGATCGGCGACATCCTCAAGACCGCACCCGGGGTCATCTCGAGCGGCGCCAACATCGGCAACACGCTCGACGTCAACATCCGCGGGCTGCAAGGCGCCAGCCGCGTCGCGATGCTGGTCGACGGGGCGCAATCGGCCAGTTCCGACTATCGCGGCTACACCGGCAGCAACAACCGCCTGTCGATCGACCCGGAATTGATCGGCGGCATCGAGATCGACAAGGGACCGACCGGCGGGCCGGCCGGGGCAGGCTATACCGGAGGCGTGGTCAACATCTCGACCCTGCGGGTCGGCGACCTGGTGCCCGAAGGCGAACATTACGCGCTGCGCCTGCGCGGCAGCATCGGCAGCAACACCGTATCTCCGCCCGAGATCGGCGCATCGGGCGGCCGGTTCGGCGACAAGGACGAGGATTTCCATCCGCGGTTCCGCGACGGCGACTGGCCGGCGCTCCGCAACCGTTTCGGCAGCGTCGCACTGGGCGCGCGTTTCGCCCGCGTCGATCTCGTCGCCGCGGTGTCGCGACGCGATCAGGGCAATTACTTTGCCGGCCGCCAGGGCGGCGAGCCGGTCGGCGAATATGACCGCGGCGAGGAGGTGCTCAACACCAGCCAGCACACCACCTCCGGCCTGCTCAAGGCGACGTGGCACGTCGCGCCGGAGCACAGCCTCGAACTCGGCTATATCCGTTACGACAGCCGCTACGGTGAGTCCTGGGAGAGCGAATTGTTCTGGGCGCAGGGCAAGAACCAGAAGCCCGAACAATTCGCCAGGACCGATACCTATACCGCGAAATACGGGTTCAAGCCGGCGGGGCAGTCGCTGATCGATCTGACCGTGCAGGGCGCGGTGGTCGACAAGGTCGAGAGCAGCATCGCGTCCGACGCGCCGTTCCACACCCGCAACACCGGCGCGTCGCTGGTCAATCGATCGGTGGTGGAATTGCCCGGCGACGCGGTGCTGACCAGCAGCAACGGCGTTTCGCTCGCGCTGGAGAAGGCGCGCGACGACATGCAGGAACCGGCCATGCTGCTCAACGCCAACGGCGAGCGGCAGATCACCAGCCTGTTCACCGACAACCGCATCGACGTCGCCGACTGGCTGACGCTCAACGGCAGCGCCCGCTACGTATATTATCGTCTGCGCCGTGATCTCGCCGACGACGATCCGCGCAGCACCAAGGAGTTGCGGGCGGTGTCCAAGATCGGCAGCGGCAGCGGCACGACGGTCTCCGGCGGCATCACACTGTCGCCGTTCCGGGGCATCGGCGTCTACGCCTCTTATGCCGAGGGCTATCGCCCGGTCAGCCTGCGCGAATGGACGATGGCGATGGCCTGGACCTATCTGGTGCCCAACCCCAATCTGCGCCCCGAGCGCGCCCACAACATCGAATTCGGCGTCAACGTGTTGCGCGACGGTCTGCTCTTCGCTGGCGATCGGCTCCGGCTGAAGGTGTCGCGGTTCGACAACCACAATCAGGACTATGTCATCCGCCGCCAGTGCAACCAGAAGCGATATTGCACCGAGGGCGGCTACAAATGGTGGCGCACGCCGTACAACATCGATCACGCCGACTTCCGCGGCTATGAGGTGAGCGGCAGCTACGACATCGGCCGCCTGTTCGCCGAGGGCGCCTATACGCGCTACGATCACGTCGAATATTGCATGACGCAGGATCAGTGTGACGAGACGCCGTTCGTCTCCGATTACCAGCGCGTCTATGTCCCGCCGCGCTATTCGGGCAGCGGCACGCTCGGCCTGCGCCTGTTCGATCGCGCGCTGACCCTCGGCGCCCGGGTGAACGTCTTCGGTGCCCGCGTCACCACCGAGGCGGCGCAGACCTTCAACAACGAGACGATCTGGGGCGGCTTCGTCCAGTTCCAGCCCTGGGCGGCGACCCGGCTCGACCTCAGCGCCGAGAATATCGGCGACCGCTTCTATTATGACGTCATGTCGACCACCTGGGTGCCCGCCTCCGGCCG
>NZ_SCMZ01000089.1:0-6613 GCF_005503285.1 Sphingomonas sp. 2SG | reverse complement strand
GCCGATGCCGCCCGCCGCCGAGCCGGAGCCCGCCCGATGACCCGCCCGATCCTCGCTTTGGCGCTCGCCGCGACCGCGCTGTCGGCCTGTTCGATGGAGCCCAAATACGTCCGCTCGGAAACGCCGGTACCGACGTCGTGGCCGGTCGGCGACGCCTATCTGCGCCAGAGCGAGGCGACCCTGCCCGCCTTCACCTATCGCGACATCTTCAAGGACCGCCGGCTCCAGACGCTGATCGACCAGGCGCTGGTCAACAACCGCGACCTGCGCGTCGCTGCCGCCAACATCACCGCGGCGCGTGCGCAATATCGCATCCAGCGCGCCGATCTGTTCCCCGCGGTCGACGCCTCGGGCCGCTACACCTATTCGGGCGGCGGCAATGGCGCGCGCAGCACCGCGAGCAGCGGCAGCACCGGCAATACGGGCACCGGCAACACCGGGACGGGCAACACCGGCACGGGCAATACGGGGACCGGCACGGGCGTCGGCACCAGCAACGGCTCGACCGGCACGATCACCACCACCGGCAACGGCAACAGTGCCTTTTCCGCGCAGCTCGGCGTGACCGCCTTCGAACTCGATCTGTTCGGCCGCATCCGGTCGCTGTCGCGCGCCGCGCTCGACCGCTATTTCGCCACCGAGGCGGCGGCACGCGCCACCCGGCTGACGCTGGTCGGCGACATCGCCGACGCGTGGCTGACCTATGCCGCCGACCGCAGCCTGCTCAAGGTCGCGCAGGACACCGCGACCAGCGCGCAGGTCAGCGTCCGCCTCACCCGCGCCCGGCTCGAGGGCGGGGTCAGCGCGCGCACCGACCTGCGTCAGGCCGAACAGATCCTCGAAACCGCCAACGCCGATCTCGCCGAACAGAAGACGCTGGTCGCGCAGGACGTCAACGCGCTGCAATTGCTGGTCGGCGCACCGGTCGACCCGACGTTGCTCCCCGTCTCGATCGACGAGGCGCAGGCAACGATCGCGACGCTGCCCGCAGGGATCGACAGCGGCGTGCTGCTGCGCCGCCCCGACGTCGTCCAGTCCGAATATCAGCTGCGTGCCTATAACGCCGAAATCGGCGCGGCGCGCGCCGCGCTGTTCCCGCGCATCTCGCTGACCGGGCTCGTCGGCTTCGCCAGCACCGCGCTGTCGTCGCTGTTCGCCGGCGGCGCGTTCAACTATTCGGTCGCGCCCTCGGTCAGCTATCCGATCTTCCAGGCGGGCGCCGGCCGCGCCAACGTCCGCTATACCGAGGCGCAGCGCGACGCCGCGCTCGCCACCTACGAAAAGACGATCCAGACCGCGTTCCAGGAAACTGCCGACGCGCTCGCCCGGCAGGGCACGATCGCCGACCAGCTGCGTGCCCAGACCAATTTCCAGGCGGCGGCGGCGGATACGCTGCAACTCGTCAACGCGCGCTATCAGGGCGGTATCGACACCTTCCTGTCGAGCCTCGATGCGCAGCGCTCGTTCTACACCGCGCAGCGCACGCTGATCACCACGACGCTGACGGGTGCGAGCAATCGCGTCACGCTATATCGCGTGCTCGGCGGCGATTCGACGCTGGAGGCGACGCCGCAAGGCCCGCAACCGGTGACGCTCAACGGAACGCCACGCAGCGGTTGACGCTTATGCGTGATATCCCCGATGGTTAGCGTCCATCAGGCAGGAACCGCACGCATGAGCCACACGATCCGCCGTTTCCGCCCGACCGACGACGCGGCGATGCTCGCTTTCGCCGCGAGCCTGCCCGAACATGACCTGCTGTTCCTCGGCCGCGACCTGCGCCACGAGCGCGTCATCGAGGCGTGGCAGCAGGCGATCGGCGAAGGCTGGATCGACAGCCTGATCGCGGAGGATGGCGGCCGCATCGTCGCGACCGGCGCACTGGTCCGCGATCCGCTCGGCTGGAGCGGCCATGTCGGCGAGATCCGGCTACTCGTCGCCACCGACCGCCGCGGTGCGGGGCTCGGCGGCGATCTGCTGGAGGCATTGCTCGCGATCGCCCGCGCGCACGGCCTCGCCAAGCTCAGCGCGACGATGACGCCCGATCAGGCCGGCTCGATCGCCTTGTTCGAAGGCCTCGGCTTTCGCCGCGAGGCGCTGCTCGCCGGCCACGTCCGCGCCCGCGACGGCGTCGCGCACGATTTACTGATCCTCGCGCGCCCGATCCCGACCGGCTGACCGCCGGCAGCTTATGGAAGCGCATCGGCGTCCAAGCCCACCCCGTCACCCCGGACTTGTTCCGGGGTCTACCCCGCGGCGAGGAGAAAGGCTTGAGGCGAGGCCGCGCGCCTGCGGCCCGGTGGACCCCGGAACCAGTCCGGGGTGACGGACCCGATAAGGATGTGGGTCGAACCTCGCCGAGGTCGCCGCATCCGGACTGCAGCGATCAGCGAGGCACGACCACGACCGTTTAGTCCGCCTTGTCATTCCCCGACCGCATCGGCGATACCGCGTCGCGGCCGAACTGCATGATGAGCTCGCCCATCTCGCGCGCCTGGTTCATCGCCCGCTGGCCCTGTTCGCGCAGATAATCGCCCTGGATGCGCATCACCTCGCTGAGGTCCTTGGCCTGCGCCGCCTCGCGCATCGCCTCGAACGCCTCGCGCGAATTCTGCTCGGCCTGTTCGATGATCTTCAGGCCGATCGTCGCGCCATTGTCCGCCGCTTTCTGGCCGGAGGCACGCAACGCCTCGCCCGCCCGACGCGCGGGATCGAGCACATGGTCCGAAAAGCCCGCGCGTGCGCGCTCGGCGGCATCGCGCATCGCATCCGCAGCGCCCTGACCCGCACCGGCATCCGTGCCCGCGCCGTTGCCGGCACCACCGAAATCCTCGGCCATTATCGCTCTCCTCTCATCTTGGGACGCCGTTCCGGCCGCCCGCTTGGTTACCCCGACTGCAACGTGTGATAGCGGGCTTGGCTCCGGCACCGCGACGAAGCAGCCGTTGCGTCCCGTTCGCGCGCCGGTAGAAGGCCCGTTCCATGTCGAAGATCGAAAACCCGATGCCGCCCCGAATCCGCGGCGAACTGCTCCACCGCGCGATCGGACTCGGTGAGGAGCTGATGCGCCTGTCGGACGACCTCGGCCATACCGTCGCAAGCCTGCACATCTGCCAGGGCGTCGAGATGATGCGCGAGGAGGCGGAGCGGCTGCTCGGCCCAGCCTGATCCTGCCTCACGCCGCGGCGATGCAGCGCAGCGCGAAGACGACGCCTTCGTCGGTCAGCGCCACCGCGGCGCTATCCCGCGGTTCCATCGCGTCCCACCGGATCAGGCCGCGCGCCTGCATCACCTGCAGCCAGCGCCGCCCGACCGCGCCGCGCACCCCGATCTCGTCGAGCAGCGGCCCGCTGGTCATCGTCCGCCCGTCTTCATAGGCGACGAACAGGATCAGCAGGATGTCCCAGCCGGGCTCGCCGAACAGCTCGGCAAAGCTGCCCGCCGCCGCGTCGCGGCTCCGTCGCTGCGCCAGCAGCGCGCGGGCGCGGTCGGCGTCGTCCGGCTCCTCCGGACCGACGAAGGTGGACGCGACGATCTCGCCCCGCCCCTGCGCCGCGGCGAAGCGGACGCGGGCGATCGCGGCGACGAGGCGTTCGTGGTTCTCGCGATCGCGCTCGGGCCAGCGCAGCAACCGGATATCGGCGTTCATGGGTGTTCGTAGTCCGGTCTGCGCAGGGGCGACCAATCGCGGTCGCTCCCGAAACGGGCCAGGCGGTGGCGATGGCGCAACGCACCGATCGCCAGCAGCACCAGCATGGGATAGGCGATCTTGGCGCTCGCCCCGGCGTACATCCACGGCACCAGATGGGGATCGAGCGCCTTCACGCCATGGATCGCGATCGTGATCAGGTGGAGCGCGGCGACGTAGAGCGGCCAGAACCGGTCGGCACGCACCGCGATCCAGACCAGCCCGAGCAGCACCGCGCAATCGACCGCCAGGATCATCAGATGCACCGAATGATAACTGACGCGCGGCTGGAACGGCAGCGCGAAGGTGGTCGCCGCCCCGACGAGGAAGACCGCCGCGGTCCACCGCTCGGGCGCGCCCCCTGCCGCCAGGGCATAAGCGCACGCACCGAGCAGGACGATGTTGAAGAGGATGACGTGTGTCATGACTTGACCGGCCAAAGGAGCAATCTGGTGGTCAAGCCATGACACCTAGGCGGCGACGCGCAGATGACTGGCGCCGACGCCCGTCGGGACGAAATCGGGCTTCGGCTGTTCGTCGCCGAAACTCGTCTCATACCCGATCTGGCGGCCCACTTTCTCGATGACGCGGTGACCGGCGACGGTGTGACCGCGCGCCGTACCGATCGCGAGGATGGCTTGACTGAGTGTTTCGAAGGCCTGCTGCCCGGCGATCGCGGGCAGCTTGGCGGCGGTGCGCGCCCGCGGCAGCGCGGCGAGCAGTTCGCCGCCGGTGGCGAAGGCTTCGTCGAGCTGCGTCTCGAGCCGCCACAGCAATGTGGCGACGGCATCGGCGGCAACCTGGGAATCGGCATAATGAGCGTTCGCGTAAGACATTGGCCACCCCGTTCACCCCCGATGGGGGTGCTTTCGCTGAAGATCAGGAAAGGCGGCGGGCGATCGTCTCGATGATGCCGGTGAGGACCTGGAGGCCGGTCATCAGCATGCCGAACCCGATGGCGAGGCTGATGGCGATGGCCGGTATCCAGATCAACCGGCCTCCGACCGACAAGTCGTTGCCCCGCTGTCCCTTCCGCCGGAAGGGCAGCCGTATTTCCGGGAAGCTGTGCCTCGAAGGCGGCTCCCCGGAAACCCCCGGTGCCCTGACGATCGTGTCGTCCGGCACCACCGGCAATGGCAGGCCAATCGCCGGATCGACTAGCCGTGCAGAATGACCCCCCATTTTATCGGGGTCGGATTGCGCCGCCGAATTGGCGGAAATCTGCGGGTTCTGGGGGTCGGACGCGCCTTGACCGGCCGCCTCCTCATGCGCGGCGAGGCGCAATGCGGCGTCGCGGCGGTTGCGCGCGCCGAGCACTTTCACCGCCTCGGTCAGGTATTTGTCGACGGTGCTCTTCTCGATGCCGAGTTCGTCGGCGATCTCCTTCGATCCCTTGAGCTCGCGCACGCCGCGCAGGCACTCGCGGTGGCGTCGCGACAGGCGTTCGAAAGGGGCTGGATCGGTCACTTGCCCTCTGTCCCGCGGGACGGCGGGCATGGCAAGCGCTTCACGGTCGACACCGGTGGTTTCGTCGGCATCGGCAGGCGGTCCATCGTCGCGGTCGATCGGCATGGGGTGCACGGCAGCCAAGATCGTCATTCCACAGGTTGCGGGAAAGACGGCGCTTTATCGCCCATCGCGCGCCGCTGCCAGTATCCCGGCGGCGGCGCATGGGTCACGGTCAGCCGTGCGCGGCCTTAGCCGGCTTCTTGTGCGCACCCTTGCCGCTATTGGCCTTCTTGCCGCGGCGCGTCGCGACCGGCGGCTTGTCGCCGCGCAGCAGCGGCACCGCGATCGCGGCCGCGGCGCCGGCGAGGATCGTCCCGCCGATCGCGAGCCACGCGCCGGTGCCGAGGCCGCCCGGCTGCCGCTTGGGGGATTTCTTCGGCTTCGGCGGCGCCTTGGCCTCGTCGTGATGGACCGGGCCGGCGTGTTTCATGGCAGAACTCGGAATATGGGACATGGAGGATCCTTTCTGGCCGGACCAACCCCATGTACCCGAGCATTGTTCCGCCAGCGCAACGCCTTGACGGGCGCGCGGCCGGAGTGGGACCGCCATTCGATCAATTCCTCCCCCGCCAGGGGGAGGTGGCGCGGCGAAGCCGTGACGGAGGGGGAGGGCACGGAACAGACGTGTCGCTTACCTCCCCCTCCGTCATGCCTGCGGCATGCCACCTCCCCCTGGCGGGGGAGGAATTACGCGTGAGTCTCCGAATGCCGGTCCCGCCTAGCCGCCCCCCTTCCACCGCCGCATCGCGCGCTCGTAGGCGTCCGCCGCCGCCTGCCGCGCCTCGTCCAGCGCCGCGCGTTCGTCCTCCTGCGCGCGTTCCATCGTCCGTCGCCGCTTGGCGAGCGCCGCCTCCTCGGCGCGCAATGCACGCGCCTCGCTGCGATGCCGCGCCTCCGCCTCGGCCATCGCCCGGTCCGCCGCATCGAGCGCGCGACGATCGGGTTTGGGCGCCGGCTTTGGTGCCGGCTTCTGCTTCGGCTGGGGCGCAGATGCATCCGCCGCATCGTCGGACCGGCGGCGCGGCGCCTTCGCAGGCGTATCGGGCAGCGCCGCGATCTGCTCGGCCGCGGTACCACGCGACCGTTTGATCACCGTGCCCGGCTGCGCCAGCGGCTCGGCGGTGAGTGCCGGGTCGGTCACCACTTCGGCGATGCCGCGGGCGAACAGGTCGCGCTCGCTCCCCCATGCCTGCAACGCCGCTTTCTGGCTCGCCGCCGCGACATAGGCGTCGTGGAACCCGATCGGCGTACGATAGACCTTCAGCTTCGCCATGCCGCCAGCCTAACCGCCCCGCCCGCCGATGGCTCCCCCTTTCGCGCGGGTGCCGACCCGCGCCCACCAACACGGTTGACGCCGCGCCCCGCCGTCCCGCGCCGGCACAGCCGCGCGACACCCCTAGCCAAGCGCCCGCCACC
>NZ_SCMZ01000088.1:0-7096 GCF_005503285.1 Sphingomonas sp. 2SG | reverse complement strand
ATCCCCGTTCGTGCTGAGCCTGTCGAAGCACGGTGAGACCCACCCGCCCTCCGACAGGCTCGGGGGCAACGGGTCTCAGAAACCCGATCCCCCCGCCTAGCCCCGCACGATCTCCATCACGTCGAGCGTCGAATGGAAGCCCGGGAACGGCAGCACCAGCCGCCAGCGCGCGGTGCCGATCCGCTCGACCAGCCCCGCCATGTCGCGCTGCCGGTCGCGGCCGTAGCGCATCGGCCGGTCCTCGTCGCCGAGCGCCAGCGTCCCGAGGAAGATCGTCCGCGAATCGGTGCTGTCGAACAGATTGCCGCTCGCCCTCTGGTCGCCATCGGTGACGAACTGGCGGACGATCCCCGTCTCGCTTACCCGGCAGCTCGTCCAGCCGCCGCTCAGCAGCGGTCGCGCACCCGGTCCGATCCCGCCAAGCCGGTGCACCCGGCAGCGATAGACGCCGGGCAGCAGCGCCGCGCCCTCGATCACCCGGTCGGGGTCGAACAGGTCCGCGTCGGCGGTGAGCCGCTCGCGTCCCTCGGGCGTCGCGCGCACCTTGGTCAGCGCCTGTATCCAGGCGTCGCGCCAGCCGCGCAGGCGTTCGCGGTCCTGCCGCGTCGCGACCTTGCGCCAGTCGCTGTCGCCCGTGTCCTGCGCGCGCACCGCGGCGGTGGCGAGCATCGCGCCGGCGAGCGTCACCGCCAGAAAACGCCCCACCCTCATGCCGCGGTCCAGCCGCCGTCCACCGACAGATTGGCGCCGGTGATCGCCTTGGCCTCGTCGCGGCACAGGAACAGCGCCAGCGCCGCCACCTGCTCGGGCGTCACGAACTCCTTGGTCGGCTGCGCGGCGAGCAGCACGTCGTTCATCACCTGCTCGCGCGTGAGCCTGCGTGCGGTCATCGTATCTGGGATCTGCGCCTCGACCAACGGCGTCCAGACATAGCCCGGCGAGATGCAATTGACCGTCACGCCATGCTGCGCCGTCTCCAGTGCGATCGTCTTGGTCAGTCCGACCAGCCCGTGCTTGGCCATCACATAGGCCGATTTGTTGGGGCTCGCGACGAGGCTGTGCGCCGAGGCGGTCGAGATGATCCGCCCCCAGCGCTGCGCCTTCATGTGCGGGACGGCGGCGCGCATCGCATACCAGGCGCTGGTCAGGTTGATCGCCAGGATCGCCTCCATCCGCTCGGGCGGAAACGCTTCGATCGGCGCGACATGCTGGACGCCGGCATTGTTGACGAGGATGTCGACGCGGCCGGTCTCGCGCGCCGCACGCTCGACCAGCGCGGCGATCTCGTCGGGCTTGGTCATGTCGGCGGCATCGTACAGCGCCGCCGCGCCACTCGTCGCGGCGAGCTCGGCGCGGACCGTCTCGATCGCCTCCGCCTCGCCGAAGCCGTTGATGACCAACGCTGCGCCTTCCGCAGCGAACGCCCGCGCATAGGCGAGGCCGATGCCTGACGTGGACCCGGTGACAATCGCGGTCTTGCCCTTGAGGACCATAGACGTGCTCTCCTGCTATGCCTCCCGTCTGCGTCGATGCGCGCGCTGTTGCAACCGGGGGTGGGGTTCGGGCATTCGTAACGCAAGCTAAACGGAGCCTTGCATGCGCCTCGACGATTTCGATCCCAATATTGACGTCGGCGATCAGGGGAACCGCGGCGGCGGTTTCGGTGGCGGCGGTGGCGGCGGCGGCCTTTTGTTCGGCCTGTTGCCGCTGATCGGCAGCCGCTTCGGCTGCGGCGGCATCATCGTCGTGCTGCTGCTGATGGCGGTGTTCGGCGGGCTCGGCAATCTCGGCAGCCTCGTCGGCGGCGGTGGCGGCAGCGGCACGCAGGTGACGCGGAGCGCGCCGTCCGAAGGCGGCTCGGCCACCGCGGTCTGCACCTCAGATCCCGCCAAGAAATCGGCCTGCGACGCGTTCAGCTCGGCGCAGAAGACCTGGACCGCGCTGTTCGCGCAGAGCGGCCAGCGTTTCGCCGCACCCGGCCTGCGCTTCTTCTCGCAGAACGGCCAGTCGGGCTGCGGCGCCGCGCAATCGGCGATGGGGCCGTTCTATTGCCCGACCGACCAGCGCATCTATCTCGACACCAGCTTCTTCGACGAACTCGCCAACCGCTTCGGCGCCAAGGGCGATTTCGCGCAGGATTACGTGATCGCGCACGAATTCGGCCATCACATCCAGAATCTGCTCGGCACGTCGGACAAGGTGCAGAACGTCCAGCGCAGCGGTAGCGAAACCGAAGGCAATGCCGCCTCGGTCCGCCTCGAACTGCAGGCGGATTGCTATGCCGGCGTCTGGGCCGCGCAGAACCGCAGCCGCATGGAGCCGGGCGATCTCGAAGAGGGCCTGACCGCCGCGCAGGCGATCGGCGACGACACGCTCCAGAAGGAATCGACCGGCCGCGTCGTCCCCGACAGCTTCACGCACGGCACCTCGGCGCAGCGCATGCACTGGCTGCAACGCGGCATCCAGACCGGCGACCCCGCCCAGTGCGACACGTTCAGCGGCGCGATCTGACGGACTCCCCGCCCTCGCGAGGGAGGGGCGCGTATCGCAGCGGTGTCGAGGCGCGATTGCCCTGACTCAAAAGCTCCGTCACCCCGGACTCGTTCCGGGGTCCACCGGGCCACGAGGGAACGGTACCGCCTCCAGCCCTCCTCCCAGCCGCAGAGTGGACCCCGGAACGAGTCCGGGGTGACGATGTGAGCTGGGACAGCGATTGACCTACGCTGACGGTCATATGGACCCTTCCCCGCATGGAGCGGAACTAACGCCCCGCCAGCTGCCGGGCGAAATGCACCTCGACCGCCTTGGTCACGCTGTCGGCGATCCGTTCGCGGCCCGCCGGGCTGTCGAGGAACGCCGCATCGACCGGGTTGGAGATATAGCCCGTCTCGAACAGGATCGACGGCATGTCCGGCGCCTTGAGCACCATCAGCGACGCCATGCGGTGGAACACCGGCTTGGTCGGGATGCGCGGCTTCGCCTCGCGGCCGAGCAGCCGGGCGAAGCTCGCCGAACTGTTCATCGTCTCGCGCTGCGCGAGATCGATCAGGATCGACGACACGTCCGCCCCGGCATCGCCCAGATTGACCCCGGCGATCACGTCCGCCTTGTTCTCGCGCAGCGCCAGCCGCGCCGCTTCCTTGTCCGACGCCACTTCGGACAAGGTATAGACCGACGCGCCGCTCGCATCGCCGCTGCCGACGCTGTCGCAATGGACCGAGATGAACAGGCTGGCCTTCAGCCGCCGCGCGATGCCGTAGCGTTCGCGCAGCACCAGATAGCGATCGTCGTCGCGGGTCAGCGCCACCCGCACCCGCCCGCTCGCCAGCAACGCATCGCGGATCGACCGCGCGATGCGCAACGTCACGTCCTTCTCGCGCAGCCCGGTGACCGCGTTGATCGCCCCCGGATCGACCCCGCCATGACCGGCGTCGATCACCACCAAAGGCCGGCTGTCGTCGCCACGCACGCGTGGCAGCGCCGCGGCGCGCGCCGGCGGCGGCACGGGGATCGACAGCTTGTACTTGGGCCGCGCCCCCCATTCGCCGAGATCGACCGCGAAGAAGCGCACCGGCCCCGCCGCAGCCGCCGCGGCGACCCGCGCCGCGGTCGCCGGTGCGATCGACAGCGCCAGATTGCCGTCGGCATCGAAGCCGCCGTCGGCGATCACCGCCGGTCGCGCGAGATCGAGCAGCAACCGCGTGCCGTCGCCCTGCCGCACCTGCCTGATGCTCCGCACCAGCCCGCCGGTGACCATCTCCGCACCGGGGATCGCCTGCGCGACGTCGACCGCGATCTGGCGGCTGCCGCGCAGCACCATGCCCGTCGCGTCGATCACCGGCCCGTCGAACCGTACGACGATGCGGCCGCCGTCGACCACGACGCTGCGGATCGCCGTCGCGGCATGCGCCGGCACGCTCGCGCACCAGCCGAGGATCAGGGCAACGATCGCGATCATCGGGCGACCTTGCCGCGCCGCGGGGGCGCCGGTCCAGCGAAAAGCCATGGCACGTTCCTTGGGCGCCGGCGTCTGGCCGGCGCCTGAACGAGCATCATGACCGGCAGGCGCCAACGCCCGGTTGCGCGGCGCGGTTAATGCACGATTCGGCATGAATTTGCCGCCGCTCCGGCAGATTCGTGCCAGTTGCGATACGAGAAGCGCAATGCTACCAACGGACTGCACCCGTGCGTCGCGCTTCATTCGTGCAAGCGACGCATCGGTCCCCGCGCCGTCCTGGCGCGGTTCTAACCAGGTTGACGCTCGCATGACGCACTTATCCAACGCTCGACACCGCCCGGCCTCGGCCGGCGGCGTGGCGAGCGTGTGGGAGGGCCGTGCCCCCCGACGTGCGCGGCGAGCAGACGCATTCTCACCATCCCGCGCCGGTCCGCCCGGCGCCATCTATCAACGCGCATGCGCGCCCTGCGACCCGGTTGCAGGAGCGCCACGCGCGCGGAGACCATTCAATGACCACGCGTATGCTGATCGACGCACGCCACCGGGAAGAGACCCGGGTCGCCGTCGTCAAGAATAACCGGATCGAGGAGTTCGATTTCGAAAGCGCCGAGCGCAAGCAGCTCAAGGGCAATATCTATCTCGCCAAGGTGACCCGCGTCGAACCGTCGCTGCAGGCGGCGTTCGTCGATTACGGCGGCAATCGCCACGGCTTCCTCGCGTTCAGCGAAATCCACCCCGATTATTATCAGATCCCCAAGGAGGATCGCGACGCGCTGCTGCGCGAGGAGGCGGAGCATGCCGCCGAAGAAGCCGCGCTGCGCGCCGAACATGACGGCGACGACGACGATCACGACGGCGACGAGCACGGCGACGACGACCACGACGATTTCGACGACGCCGACCATCACGACGACGGCGAGCACGACGAGGCCGAAGGCGCGGCCGAGGGCACGTCGAAGAAGCCGCGCAGCGCCAATGACGAGGAGGTCGAGGCGCTGCGCCAGCGTCGCATGAACCTGCGCCGTCGCTACAAGATCCAGGACGTCATCCGCCGCCGTCAGGTGCTGCTGGTCCAGGTCGTCAAGGAAGAGCGCGGCAACAAGGGTGCGGCGCTGACCACCTATCTGTCGCTCGCCGGCCGCTATTGCGTGCTGATGCCCAATACGTCGCATGGCGGCGGCATCAGCCGCAAGATCAGCAACGCGTCGGACCGCAAGCGCCTGAAGTCGATCATGGCCGACATGCAGTTGCCGCCGTCGATGGGCTGCATCGTCCGCACCGCGGGCCTCCAGCGCACCAAGGTCGAGATCAAGCGCGACTTCGATTATCTCGCGCGGCTGTGGGACGGTATCCGCGAGGCGACGCTGAGCTCGGCGGCGCCGGCGCTCGTCTATGGCGACAGCGACCTCATCAAGCGCGCGATCCGCGATATCTACAACAAGGATATCGACGAGGTCATCGTCGAGGGCGAGGAGGGCTTCCGCCAGGCGAAGGACTTCATGAAGCTGCTGATGCCCAGTCACGCACGCCGCGTCCGGCAATATGCCGACGCCGTGCCGCTGTTCCAGCGCGCGCATGTCGAGGACCAGCTCGCCGCGATGTACCATCCGGTCGTGCAGCTGAAGTCGGGCGGCTATCTCGTCATCAACCCGACCGAGGCGCTGGTGTCGATCGACATCAACTCGGGCCGCTCGACCCGCGAGCACAATATCGAGCAGACCGCGACCGCGACCAATCTGGAAGCCGCGCAGGAGATCGCGCGCCAGCTCCGCCTGCGCGACATGGCCGGGCTCGTCGTCATCGACTTCATCGACATGGACAACAATTCCAATGTCCGGAAGGTCGAGAAGGCGATGAAGGACGCGCTCAAGGACGATCGCGCCCGCATCCAGGTCGGCCGCATCTCGTCCTTCGGCCTGATGGAGATGAGCCGTCAGCGGCTGCGCACCGGCGTGCTCGAAGCCTCCACCCGCGCCTGCCCGCATTGCGAGGGCACCGGCCTCGTCCGCACCGCCTCGTCGGCGGGCCTGTCGGCGCTGCGCCTGATCGAGGAAGAGGCTGCGCGCGGCCGCGGCTCGCTGCTGACGCTGCGCGCCAGCCAGGAAGCGACGATCTACGTCCTCAACCGCAAGCGCGCCGATATCGCCGAGATCGAGGATCGCTACGGCGTCCAGGTCGAGATCATCCCCGATCGCGAGGAAGAGGGCGCGCGCATGTCGGTCGAGGCCTCCGGCCCGCCGCCCGCTTACGCCCCCAAGATCGAGGCGCTCGTCGAAGAGGAATATGACGACGTCCCCGAGGAGATCGAGGAGGAAGAGGAAGACGAGGAGATCGTCGAGGCGGAGGAAGAGCCGCGTCGCGAAGGCGGTCGTCGTCCCGAGCGCGAGGAGCGCGGCGAGGACGAGGGCGAAGGCCGCGGTCGTGGCCGCCGTCGTCGCCGTCGCGGTCGTCGCGGTCGCAAGGACGAGAATGGCGAGGCGTTGCAGGACGAAACCGACGGCGAGACCGAAGGCGAGGCTGAGGACGGCGTCGAGGCCGAGGCGATTGCCGGCGACGCCGAGACGACGCATGCCGAGACCGGCGAACGTCCCGAGGGCGAAGGCCGTCGTCGCCGTGGCCGTCGCGGTCGCCGTGGTGGCCGTCGTCAGGAGGGCGGCGCCGACGCCGCGCAGACCGTCGAAGCCGGTGGCGACACCGCCGAGGACGATCTGCCGCCCGCCGATCTCGAGCCGATCGTCGAAGCCGGCGATGCCGGCCCGGTGATCACCGGCCTCAACGCCCCCGAACCGGCGACGGTCGAGGACGCGCCCCCGGTCGAGGCGCCCAAGACGCGCCGCCGTCCCCGCGCCCGCAGCGCCGCCGCCCCGGCGGCCGAAGCCGCCGTCGAGACGGTGGCCGAGGAAGCTGCCCCCGCGGCGGTCGCCGAACCGGTCGCCGAGGAACCCGCCGCCAAGCCGAAGCGCACCCGCAAGAAGAAGGCGGACGTCGAGGCGGTGACCGAGGCGCCCGCCCCGGAAGCACCGCAGGAGGCCCCCGTCGCCGAGGAAAAGCCGAAGCGTCGCCGCACCCGCAAGGCCGCGACGACCGAGGCGGCGCCGGCGGACACGATCGAGGCCCCCGCCCCGATCGAGCCGACGC
>NZ_SCMZ01000087.1:0-7504 GCF_005503285.1 Sphingomonas sp. 2SG | reverse complement strand
AACCGAAGTTGTACGTCACGCCACCGAGGATGCTGTGCGAACGGAAACGGCCGTCGAACTGACGGTTCGTCGCATCGACCAGCTTGACGTTGTCGGCGTTGAAGAAACGATACTTCAGCGTCGCGTCGATATGGTCGGTCAGCGGAGCGCGGACGCCGGCGAGACCCTGCCATGCGAACACGGTGTCGGAGTCGTCGACGAAGTTGCCGCGGTTGTTCAGGCCGTAGTTCGCCTTGACGCGAGCCACACCGACACCGCCGCCGACGAAGCCCTGAATGCCGTCGTCGTCGCCGAAGTCGAGCAGGCCGTTCAGCATGAAGCTGAGCGCCGAGGTCTTGCCACCGGCATAGTCATAGGTGCCCTGCGGAACCGAGACCAGCGCGCCGGTCGAGGTGTACGCCGGGGTGGTCAGCGTCGAGCTATAGCCGTCGACGGTCGCCGAACGGTAGCCGACTTCGGTTTCGACGCGGAACCCGCCGAAATCGTAGCCGATGACGCCATCGACGTCATAGCCGTAATTGTGGTCGACCGTAGCCGCCTTGGAGGTTGCACCGATGTCATAATCGATGTCTTCGACGATCATCGCGCCGCCTTCGACGCCAACGTACCACGACTTGTCGCGGGCGAGGGCGGGAGTGGCGAGCGCGGTGGATGCCAGTGCCAGTACGACGGCAAGCTTCCGCATAGGAGTCCCCTTTCTTGAGTGTCACTACGGACAGGGCAAACTCACTATCCGACGGTTGGTTTCCACGCAAGAATGCAAAAGGTCGGACCTGTTGCAAGGATGCCACACCCAATTTCATCCCGCGATCAGACCATGTTGGCGCAAAGCATTGAGAATCCCTGTCAAAGTTTTTCGCGCCACTGCGTCCACCACGGTGCCGCCATCGGGATCGGCGATCGCGCCGCCGCGCGGACCGACGACGGCGACGCCGCCGATGACGATCCGGCCGGCGACCACCTCGCCGTCGCGCCAGCGCCCGTCGCGATAGACGACCGGCTGCCCCGCGGCGGCGTTCCACACCGCGAAGCCCTCGGCGGGAACGACGAATCGCCAGCCGCCGCCGCTCCAGCCGGCCAGCGCATCGCCATGCCCGGCCCAGGCATCGGTCGGCGTTGTGCCGACGATCCAGCATTGCCCCGGCTGCGGCGCTTGCGGCGGCGTGTTGCCGCCGATGCCGATCACCGCCGGCTGCACCAGCATGTCGAGCCGGGTCAGCGCCTCGTTGTGCGTCAGTTCCTTGCCGGCCTGCCCCGCGGCGAGCAACGGCAGCGCCAGCCGCGCGCTCATCTGATCGGTCATCGTCCTGCTCCTTCCGGAAAGAGAATGCGTGTCGGCTGCGATGCGGCCAGCGCGCCCTGCTGGACGATCGCGATCGTCGTCCCCGCCGGCGGCCGCTCGCTTGCGGCGAGGCGCAGATACGGTGCCGCCGTCTCGATCACCCGCCGCATGCCGTCCGCGGTGGTGAGCGTCAGCCGATAGGCCTCCGCCTCTTCGACCAGCGGCGCGTCGACACCGTCGGACCAGATCCAGCCGCCACGGCTGCGCCGCGTCCAGCGGATCGCCAGCCCGCCATCGCCCAGCGTCTCGGTGACGGCATGGACCGGCGCGGGCGGCGCGACGGAGGCGCCGGTGATCGCCACCGCCGCCTCGGCCGGCGCATCGAGATCGCCTACCCCGCTGGCGAGCAGCCGCAGCCGTCGTCCGATCGCCGCCAGCGGCAGGTCGATCGTCGCGACCGCGTCCGGCTCGATCAGGGCGAACCGATCGCCGGCGGCCTGCGTGCCGATCGCCGCCTCGGTGCCGCGCAATCCGCGATACAGGCCGGTCAGCGCCCAGCGCCCGCCACCCAACGGCTCCGCCTTCGCGAACTGGATGAGCTCGTCGCCGAGCAGCGCGAGATTGCCGCCCCGCGCCAGGCTCGCCGCATCGGCGTCGCTCAGCGTCATGTCGTCTCGCCGCAGCGCCACCACCGGCCGGCTGCGCCGATCGACCAGCAGCGCCGACGCCGCCGTGGGCAGAGTCTCGATCCGGCCGATCGTCGCCGGCGCCGCGGTCGCGCCCGCCGCGGTCCAGCTCGCTCCGTCGTCGAGGCTGTAGAGCAGCGCCGCCTGCCGCCAGCCCGCCCCCTCGCCAGCCGCGATCACGCTCACCCGCGGCGCGCTCAGCGGCCGGTCGCCGAGTCCGGGCAGCTCCGCCGCGACCAGCCATGTCCGCCCTACCGTCCGGTCCGGTGCGGCCACCACCCGCCCGCTGCTCGCCCCGGTCACCACCGCCGGCGCACCGACCGGTACGAGGGTCAGCGTCGTCATCGTTCCCGATACGCTGCTGGCCGCCACCCGCCAGCGGTCCGGCTCGTCGGCAAGCGCAACGATCGCGCCCGGCGCGATGGCGAGCCCCTCGACGCCGAGCGCCACTTGCCGCCGCGTCCGCTCGATCTCGCCGCGCGCGACCAGCGCCGCCGCAATGCCCTTCGCGGTCGCCGCCTCGACCACCGCGGGCAGCTCGACCCGGTCGATCCGCTCGCCGGCCCCGGGCCGGCGGACGCGCTGCACGCCGATCTGATAGTCGCGCGCCGGATCGTGATGCGCCACCGCCACCTCGCGCGGCATGCTCGCCAATGCCGCCACCGTCCGCCGCCGCCGCGCCGTCTGCCCGCTCGCCGCCATGCCCGCATCCGCGATCCCCAGCGCCGCGCCGGTATCGCTCTGCCGCACCAGCCGCGCCCCCGCGGTCCGCCACCAGCCGCCATCGAGCATGGCGAGCGTATCGAGCACCCCGCGCACGCTTGCCCCCGACGCGGCGAAGCCGCCGAGCGGCAGTCCGCCGGCCGCCACCACCTCGGGCGCGAGCGCCGCGGCGATGTCGCCGCATCCCACCGCCGCAGCATCGGCGACCACCTCGAAGGTCAGCGAGGGGATGCGATTGCCGAAATCGGCGAGCTGCATCCCCTCGAACACCGCATAGCCGAGCCCGCGATAGGCGGGCGTCGTTCCCATCGCCGAGGCGATCAGCGGATCGACCGGCTGATCCTCGCCCCCCAGGTGGAGGCGGAATCCGGTGTGGCTCTTCCAGTCCCCCGCCGCGCCGCGCAGCAGCTTGCCCTCCGCCCAGATCCGCCGCACCGCCAGGATCGGCCGCGCCGACAGCGCCACCGCGAAGCTCGCGGCGTAACTGTAGCTGTTCGTCCCCGGCTGCCCCTTGCCGCCGCGCTGGCTGCTGCGCGTCTCGATCAGGTCGGTCGACCAGATCACCGTTCCGGCGACCCGCATCGTCCCGAACACCTTGGGCAGCGCCGTGCCATAGCTCGACGTCTGCACCGCCAATTCGGTCAGCCGCGGTCCCTCGCGCGCCGCGCCGCGGAACAGCCGCCCGTCGATCGCCTGCCCGACGATCGCCCCGACCGCACCGCCGATCGGCCCGCCGACCATCTGCCCGACCGTGCTCAGCACCAGCGTCGCCATCAGCCCCTCCCCTCGTACCGCCAGGCACCCAGTCGCAGCCAGTCCGGCACCCCGGGCCGCGCGACCACCCGCCGCAGGCCCGCATCGGCATGGACGATCCCGGCGCCCGTCCGCACCGCGCCATGGATCTGCCCCGGCCCGACGCGGAACAGCAGCACGTCGCCCGCGGCGCCGCCATCGCCCCGCGCCAGCACCGCATCCAACCGTGCGATTACCGCGGCGGGATCGCCGCCCCGCAAGGCATAGCCGCTCGGCACCTCGCCCACCCACCCGGCGCCGCGCAGCGCCGCCGCGATCACCCCGATACAGTCGAGCCCGCTCGCCACGTCGCGCCCGTGCAGCCGGAACGGAGCGCCGACCAGCGCCAACGCCGCCACCGCGACCCGCTCACCCACCGGGGTAGCGGGTCAGCAGGTCGACCCCCGGCAGATGCGGCTCGCCGCGGAAGTTCGCGGCATTGCCGAACCGCGCCGCGCAGGTGGCGAAGCTCTTGTCACACCCCTCGATCAGCTCGACCAGCGCCCCCGTCGCCACCGTGAAGGCCGGCGCGGCGCGCAGCGTCACGGTCGCCCCCGCCGACGCGTCGATCGCCTGCACCAGCCCGCCGTTCGCGCCGCCGAACCAGCGCAGCAAGCCGCCGGCATAGGCCCCCGCGACCGGCTCGGCGGCATCCAGCGTCACCATCCGGTCCGCCACCGCCGCCACGCGCGCGAACCGCCGCCGCCCCGCCATCGCCACGCGGCAGCGCCGGTCGCCCAGTTCGGCGCGACATTCCGCCGACGTCTCCTCGACCACCGGCCGGTCGAGCGAGGCGCTCGCCCCCGCCAGCTCAGCGGTGAAACCGTCCTCGCCCAGTTCGACCGCGCCGATCCGCCCCTCGCCCAGCTCGGCGACCAAGGCCCCCGTCTCCCAGTCGACCGCGAACACGCGCACCCGCGCCCCGTCCCAGCGCCCGGCGAGCAGGTCCGCCTCACCGATCGCCGCACTGGTCAGCGCGCCCCGTACGTCCATCGTATCGGCCTCCAGCCCCGCCGAGCGCTCGATCGCCGAAGGTGTCATCCCCGGCGCGGCGCGATGCACCAGTCCGTCGACGACGAGGTCGCGGTCGTGCGTGGTCAGCCCGATCGCCACGCCGTCGCGCCGCTCGATCCGCCAGCAGAAGGCGACGCATGACAGCGCGCTCATGGCCGCACCTCGATGAGCGGCACCGACACCGCCTCGCCGGCGAGGAAGGTCGCGCGGCTCACCCGCAACCGATCCTCGGCGAAGCGGACGACGACGTCGAAGGCGAAGCTCGCGCGCACCACCGCTCCCGCCGCCGGTGCGCTGTCGAGCAGCACGACGCCCCCCGCCTCGACGCCGAAGCCCTGCGTCGCGACGCCGTCCACCGCGACGCGCACGCTGCCCGCCACCGGTCGCACGATCCGTCGCGTCGCCGCATCATAATGTTTCACCAGCGCGAACCGCCGCCGCACGCC
The DNA here is from genome assembly GCF_005503285.1 of Sphingomonas sp. 2SG. NCBI lineage: Bacteria > Pseudomonadati > Pseudomonadota > Alphaproteobacteria > Sphingomonadales > Sphingomonadaceae > Sphingomonas > Sphingomonas sp. 2SG. The sequence continues at coordinate 2,561 of NZ_SCMZ01000087.1, read as the reverse complement.
GTCGCCGCTGCCGAGCGGTTCGTCGGCACCGGCCGCATCGAACGGGTCGCGCAGCCGGAACGCGCGCGCCGGCCCCATCCGCGCACGGAAGAAGGCGAGCAGCGTCGCGATATCCGCCTCGCTGCGCACCCCCGGCCCGACATCGTAACTGGTGCGCGCCTCCGCCCAGCCGGCGTTCCGCTGCTCGGCGCCGCCCGCGGCGGTCAGGATCGTGGTCGCGAAGCCGGGGATCACCGCCGCCTCGCGCCCCAGTGCGATCGGGAACAGCACGTCGTCATAGTCCTGCACGTCATCCTCCCCCTCGAAATGGACGAAGCCGTCGCGCATCACCTGCGGCAGCGCCCACAGCACCACCGCCGCGACGCCGCGGGCCCGCGCCGCCAACGCCGCCGCCTCGATCCGCGGCCAATGCGCCGCCGCCTGGTCGCTGCGCAGCACGAAGCCGGCGAGATATTGCTGCCGTGCCGGCGGATAGCCGAGCCGTGCCTGCACCGCCGCGACGCCGCGCGCGGTCGACGCGGCGTCGCCCGCGGTGACCCAGTCGTAATCCTCGAGCTGCAGCACATCGAACGCCGGCGAGGCCCAGCCGAGCGGCAGATTGGCCCGCGCCAGCTCCGGCGCGGCAGCGTCGAGCACCGTCGGCAGATAGGTGAGCAGATGGCTGCGACACCCCGGAAACGCCGTCTTCACCGCATCGACCAGCGTCGCGGTCGAGCGGGCCAGCGCCGCGCCCGCGCGATCCAGCGTCGCCCGCTGGGCCTCGCTCAGCGCACCGCGGACCGAGGGGATCGCCACCGGCGCGAACGCCGCCACCGACGCCGCGTCGTAGAGGCACGGCCGCCCGTCCGCCATCGTCCACCACCACGGCTCGCCGACCTGGACCATCGGCGCCAGCCCCGCGCCGACGCCGATGCCGACGAACGCCGCCGCGACCTGCCGCAGATAGGCCATCGCCCCGTCGTGCGACGGCGACAACAGCGTCGAGGGCGGCTCCCACCCCGTCCGCGCCGGCGTGCCGTCGGCGGCACGCTGCTTCCAGTCGTTCCAGCAATGCGCGTCGAACAGCTCATAGCTCAGCGACCAGATGACGCCGTAGCCGAGCGCCCTGGCGCGGGCGGCGAAGTCGCGATGCCACGCCGTGCAGGCGGTGTTGAGCACGCCGCCGCGCAGGCTCGCGTAGAAGCCGCCGTCGAGCGCTTCGAGCCGGAAATAATGGCTCATCCCGACGTAATGCGTGATCGCGCCGCGATAGCCGAGCTGGAGCGCATTGCGCAGCAGCCGCGCCGGGGTGAGATTGTAGCTGTCGTCATAGCCGCTGGCGATCGCGAAGCCGTGTTCGGGCAGCACCGCATCGCCGATCGCCAGCACCGCGCCCGGCCCCTCGCAGACGACGCCGGTCAGTTCGACCCAGCCCTCGCACGCCGCCGGCAGGGCCGAGGTGCTGCCGTCGTAATCGGGCGCGACCAGCGACACGAACAGCCGGTCGACATCCCCGGCCCACACCGGCTGCGCGTCGTCGGGCAGCCGGAACCCGCCCGACAGATGCGCGAAATCGAGCGTGACGACCGCATCCTCCGGCGTGCCCACCGCATAATTCCACAGCCTGACGTACCAGGCCCGCGCCACCCCCGCGGCATCGCGTCCCTCGATCGTCAGCGTCGGCCCGTTGACCGCATCCAGCGCCTTAATCCCCGCCGAGCGCCAGCGGAACCGCAACCGGCAGCCGCGAAAATCGCGGTCGGTGTCATAGCGCAGCAACGGATGATCGAACCGGTCTTCCGCCTCCCAGATCAGCCCGGCGAGGTCGGCCCGCGTCTGGAAGACCGCATCGACCCGCATCGCATCTTCCGCGGGAGTAGTCACCGCCGCCATCATCGGCCGCGGGAAATTGACCGTCCAGAACCGCGGATCGAACCGCGACACGACCCCCTCCACCTGCTGCTCGCGCCGCGAGCACAGCCAATGCGCCATATTGGATCTCCATCGAATCGACGACGCGACCACGCCCCCGTTCGTCATCCCGGCGAACGCCGGGACCCATGGACCCGTGACGCCGACGGCAGTGCGCCACCGCGCCCGTCCCGCAACCATGGGTCCCGGCCGGCGCCGGGATGACGAAGGGGGGAAGCTGACGCGCCCGAACGACCGTCCTCTTCGCGTCTTCGCGTCTTCGCGTGAACACACTCCTCACGCCCCTGCCACCGCCCTCACCCCTCCAGCGCCGCGCGTACCGCCCGCGCGACCTGCCGGCTCGACCGTTCCATCGCCGCCGGCGCCTCCCCCGCCCCGGCCTGCACGTGGATCGTCACCCGCACGTCGCGCGCGCCCGCCGCCGGTGCCGCCTCGACCCGCCCGCTCGCGGTCGGCACGAACAGCTCCGGCCCGCGCTCGCCGACGACATAACCGCGCCCCGGCGCCACCGGCCCGCCGGTCGCGAGGCCGGGCAGTCCCAGCCCGAGCAACAGGTCGGACAAGGCGATCGGCACCCCGGTCCCGAAACAGCCCCCGCCGGATGTCGGCGAACCCTCGCGCGGCCCGCCGGCCCGCGCTCCCCCCAGCAC
>NZ_SCMZ01000086.1:0-8287 GCF_005503285.1 Sphingomonas sp. 2SG | reverse complement strand
GGCCCCACCCCAACCCCTCCCCTGAAGGGGAGGGGCTTTTAGGAACGGTTACAAACTGAAGATCTTGCCCGGGTTGAACAGGTCCTTCGGGTCGAGCGCGCGTTTCAGCGTGCGCATCACGTCGACGGCGTCGCCGAGTTCCTCGACCAGCCAGTGCTGCTTGCCGATGCCGATGCCGTGTTCGCCGGTGCACGTTCCGTCCATCGCCAGCGCGCGGGCGACGAGGCGGGCGTTGACGCCCTCGACCTCGGCGAGATCCGCTTTGGACGCCGGATCCAACGCGAAGATGACGTGGAAATTGCCGTCGCCGACATGGCCGAGGATCGTCGCGGGGACGCTGCACGTCGCGAGGTCCGCCTTGGTCGCGGTGATGCATTCGGGCAGGCGGCTGATCGGCACGCATACGTCGGTCGCCCAGCCGACCGCGCCGGGGCGCAGCGCCACCGCGGCATAATAAGCCTCGTGCCGTGCCTTCCACAATCTGCCGCGCTCCTCGGGGAGGTTGGACCAGGCGAAGTCGCCGCCGCCATTTTCCGCGGCGAGCATGCCGACCATCTCGACCTGCTCGGCGACGCCGCCCGGCGAGCCGTGGAATTCGAAGAACAAGGTCGTCACCTCGGGCAAGGCGAGCTTCGACCAGGCGTTGACCGCGCGGATCTGCATGTCGTCGAGGATCTCGACGCGGGCGAGCGGCACGCCGGCCTGGATCGACTGGACGACGGTGGTGATCGCGCCTTCGAGGCTGTCGAAGCCGCACACCGCGGACGAGATCGTCTCGGGGATCGGATGCAGGCGCAGCGTCACTTCGGTGATGATGCCGAGCGTGCCCTCGCTGCCGACGTAGAGGCGGGTGAGGTCGTAGCCCGCCGCCGACTTGCGCGCGCGGCGCGCGGTGGTGACGACCCTGCCGTCGGGGGTGACGACCTTGAGGCTCAGCACCGCCTCGCGCATCGTGCCGTAGCGCACCGCATTGGTGCCGCTGGCGCGGGTCGAGGCCATGCCGCCGATCGTCGCATTGGCGCCGGGATCGATCGGGAAGAACAGGCCGGTGTCGCGGAGATGCTCGTTGAGCTGCTCGCGTCGGCAGCCGGCCTGCACCGTACAGTCGAAATCCTCGGCATTGACCGCGACGATCTGGTTCATCTCGCCGAGATTGACGCTGACGCCGCCGCGCACCGGCACCGCATTGCCCTCGATCGAAGTGCCGGCGCCGAACGGCACGATCGGTACGTCGGCGGCAACGCAGAGGTTGACGAGATCGACGACCTCCTCGGTCGAATGGGCGAACACGACCGCGTCGGGCAGGACGACGTCGAAATGCGCCTCGTTCGAGCCATGCTGGCGCAGCATCGCGTCGGTGAGATGGAGGCGCTCGCCGAAGCGCGCGCGCAGCCGGTCGAGGAACGCCGGGTCGGGCGCGGCGCGGGGGAGGGCGGTGTCGATATGCATGGGGTCAGAACCTGAAGCCGAGGCGGACGCCGATGCGGCGGCGATCGCCGATGATGCCGAGATCGGAGGCGGGCAGGCCGGCGAGGGCGAGCGTCGTCCTTTCGATATAGGCGTCGAAATAGTTCTTCTGGAGCAGGTTGTTGGCGAAGGCCGCCACCTCCAGCGGGCCGGTGCGATAGGTGATCGCGGCGTTGACCAGCGCATAGGGGCGCAGGAAGGTCGGCGTCGTCTGGTTGAGCGTCGCGGCGAGGCGGCTGCCCTTGGCGACGACGCCGCCGGTCAGCGTCAGCGTGTCCTCGCCGCCGAGGGGGATGGTATAGTCGCTGTAGATGTTGCCGCTAAAATCGGGCTGGAAGGTCAGCCGGTCGGACGACAGCGTGCGGCCGGTCACCAGCGTATAGGGCGAGGAATCGGTCAGTCGGGCGTGGATGTAGGTGACGCTGCCGTTGATCGTCCAGTTGGACACCGGCCGGATCGTCGCCTCCAGCTCGGCGCCGTAGCTTTCGACGTCGCCGCTGTTGAGATCGACGGTGACGAGGCCGCCTCCCGCCGCCGGCGCGATCGAGTTGAGACCGATGTAGTTGGAATAATCGTTGTAGAAGACGTTGCCCGACAGGCTGAACGCGCGATTGGGCGAGACGTATTTCGAGCCGATCTCATAGGTCCATGCCGAATCGCCCTTGTAGGTGCGGATCGGCGCGGTCGGCGCGTTGAAGCCGCCGCCGCGATAGCCGCGCGCCACCGAGGCATAGGTCATCAACTGGCTGGTCCAGTGGCGGGTTATCGAAAGGCGCGGTTCGACCTGATCGGATTTGAGCTGCGCGTTGGAGAGGGTGGTCGGCAGCGCCGCCGCGCCGACGGTGATCGCGATGTCGCCATCGGCGCTGCGCTTCTCGTGATCGTAGCGCAGGCCGAGCGCGATCTCCCAGGCGGTCGTCGGCTTCCAGAAGATCGTGCCGAACGCGGCATAGGTGTCCGCCTTGGTGGCGTTGTTGGTCAGGCGGGTGAGGTTGGCGGGCAGGATGCGGGTGCGGTCGAACGCGGTCGCCTCCTCGCGGCTGTAGAACAGGCCGAGCAGGGTGCTGAGCGTGCCGCTGAGTTCGGTGTCGAGGCGGGTCTCGACGGTCTTGGTGCGCAGGCTGTCGGTGCCGTTGCTGCGCGCGATGTCGGCGGGGCCGAAATCGGCGTCGCTATTTGGGGAGACGCCGTTGCGCGCGTCATAGGAGCCGACGAGGGTGAATTTGGAATTGATCGCCTCGATCGGCGTCTCCAGCCGCGCGTTGACGCCGCGATAGCGATATTGGATGCGATTGGGTGCGTTGAACTGGACGATCCGCGAATAATCGGTCGGGCCGGTAACGCGCGCATAGGGCGTGTTGGCGCCTTCGACCCAGTCGTAATAGCCGTTGACGGTCAGCACGACGTCGCCGGTCGGGACGAAGCGGATCGTGGTGTTGAGCGAGTCGGTCTTGAACGGGCTGGCGTCGATGCCGAGCAGGTTGTTGCGCAGGAAGCCGTCCTGCTGGCGGTGGCCGGCGGCGACGCGGACCTGCAGCACGTCCTTGATGATCGGGCCGCTGACCGAGGCGGAGGCGAGGATGCTGTCGTCGGGGCCGGCGAAGCTGAAATTGCCGCGCGCCTCGGTCTCGTTCGACGGCTGGCGGGTGATGACGTTGATCGCGCCGCCCAAGGTGTTCTTGCCGTACAGCGTGCCCTGCGGGCCGCGCAGCACCTCGATCCGGTCAATGTCGAGCAGCGGATTGTTGAGGTAGGAGGTGTTGGGCTGGTAGATGCCGTTGATGAACAGGCCGACGCCGGGCTGCACCGATTGCACCAGCGTGACGCCGACGCCGCGGATCGAGACGAAGGCGCGGCCGGCGCCGTCGCTGGCGATGTTGAGGCCGGGGGTGAGAGAGGCGGCCTCGCGCACCGAATTGACGCCGCGTTCGGTCAGCGTGTTGCCGCTGATCGCGGTGGCGGCGATCGGCACGTCGAGCAGCGACTCGGCACGCTTGCGGGCGGTGACGACGATGTCCTGATCGCCGGTCTGCGGGGCGGCACCGGTGGCGCGGCCGGGCGGGGCGGTATCGGTGACGTCGGGGGCCTCGGCGACCTGCGCGGCGGCGGGTGCGGCAAAAGCGAGCAGCGCGACGGGCGCGGTGGTGACGGCAAACAGGGTGCGAAGGCGCATCGAAAATCCTCTCTTCGGCCGGTGAGTCTTCGCCCACCTGTCAGAAAGGTTGTGCGCCTTTCGATACCTATCCGAAAGGTCGATCGGATATGCCGATCGGCTCTGCGACTTCGCCGATCACCAGCAGCTGTAACCGCCGTCGGCGAGAACGATGCTGCCGGTCATCAGGCTGGCGGCGTCGCTGGCGAGGAAATGGACGATCGCGGCGACCTCCTCGGGTTCGCCGAGCCGCGCCTGCGGCGTGCCGTCGATCCAGCGGCGGTACATTTCGCTGTCCTTGTCGGCGAAGGCGTTGAGCGGGGTGGCGATATAGGTCGGCGCGACCGCGTTGACGCGCACCCCGCGCGGCGCCCATTCGGCGGCGAGGCTGCGGGTGAGCTGATGCACCGCGGCCTTGCTGGCGTTGTAATAGCTCTGCGGCTGCGGGCGGTTGACGATGAACCCCGACATCGAGCCGATGTTGACGATGCTGCCCCTGCCGCGCGCCAGCATATGCCGGCCGAAGGCGCGCGCGCACCAGAAGGTGCCGTTGAGGTTGACGTCGAGGACGTTGCGCCATTGCTCGTCGGTGACGTCTTCGGCGGGGGTGTCGCTGCGCGCGATGCCGGCGTTGTTGACGAGCACGTCGACCACGCCGGCGCTGTCGGCGATGCGGGTCACCGCAGCGGGATCGGTGACGTCGAGCAGGACGCCGTCGACGGCGCGGCCCTGGCCACGCAGGCGTTCCAGCGCGGCGCCGAGCGCGTCGGGATCGCGGTCGGCGAGGATGACGCGCGCGCCGGCCTCGCCGAGCGCATCGGCGCAGGCGAAGCCGATGCCCTGCGCGGCGCCGGTGACGAAGGCGGTGCGCCCGTCGAGGCGCAGACGATCGAGATACATGGGCGCAATCCGATCAGGGCAGGAAGGCGGCGGCGGGCATCACCGGTTCGGCAACCGGTTCGCCGGCGGCGAGCTGGTAGACGGTGCGGCCGTCGCGCTCGAACGGCGCCCAGGGCAGCGATCCGTCGCGGGCGAATTGCACCCAGAGCGCATGGATGCGGTCGGCGAGGTCCTGCGGCGGCGCGGTGCCGCACAATCCTTCGGCGCCGGTGCAGGTGGCGAGGCTGTCGAAGACGAAGGGCAGTTCCATGCCGTGCGACGCGCCGAGCCCGTCGTCGTAGCGCGGCGAGCGCCATTCGAATTCGTACATATGGGTGCGGCCGCGATGCTCCTCGGCGAAGCGGCGCGCCGGCCAGCGGAAGACGAGGTCGGTCATCGCATCGGTCAGCGCCTGTCCGGCGGGTTTGCCACGCCCCATGCCATAGGCCTTGAGCACGGCCCAGGCGCGCGGCTGCGACTTGCGCAGCACGACCCAGGCGAGCAGCCTGCCGACCGCGCTGTTCAATTTGTCGCGGACGCCGCTGGGGACGAGATAGAGGTTCATCTCCTCGCGGTTGCTGCCGATCAGCAGCGCGACCTCGGCACCCGCGCCCTGTTTGAGCGCCTCGAGCGGCGCGAGCGGCAGCACGTCGTCGCCGTGGACGGGGACGAAGCGGCTGATCCCGAACACCGGCTCGCGCCCGTCGTCGCCGCGCAGGTCGAGCCGGGTGGTGGGCAGCGACACCGTTTCCACCGCATCGAGCAGCGGGTCGCCGGGTGCGACGCTCGCAAATCCGGCGCGATCGGGGGTGACGCCGAGCAACGTCGCCATCTTGCGCACCAGTCGCTGCGCGACCGGGACGGTGCGGGTCATGCCGCCATGGCCGCTTTGCACGATGGCACGCTGGAACAGCCCCCTGGCGAGCGGCGAGGCGATCAGATCGGCGATCGCCATCGCGCCCGCGCTCTCACCGAAGACGGTGACGTTGGCGGGATCGCCGCCGAAGGCTGCGATCTCGTCGCGCACCCAGCCGAGCGCGGCGATCATGTCGCGCAGGCCGAGGTTGGTCGGCACGCCGGGGATCGGCAGGAAGCCGTCGACCCCCATGCGGTAGTTGATCGCGACATAGACGATGCCGTCGCGCGCGAAGCTCGCACCGGTCTGCACGCCGGCGTCCTTGCTGCCGACGACGAAGCCGCCGCCGTGGATGAACACCATGACCGGGCGCGCCCGCTCGTCCCCCGCCGGGCACCAGACGTCGAGCGCGAGATATTCGTCGCCCGGCGTCCAGCCCTCGCCGATCAGCGGTGCGGCATCGAGGCCAGGCAGCTTGCGCGTCCGCTGCGGCGCGTTGGCCCCGGGCGCGACCGCCGGCCGCACGCCGGACCAGCGCGGCACCGGTGCGGGCGGCGCGAAGCGGTGCGCGCCGACGGGGGCCGCGGCATAGGGAATGCCGCGAAAGACGGTGAGCGCGCCATGGCGGCGCCCTTCGACCGGTCCGGCACCGGTCTCGACCACGGGAGGGGGAAGCGACGACATCCTGCCCTTATGCCGCGGGCCGGGCGCCCGGCGTAGCGCCCATCGTTATGCCGATCGGGTGATTTGCCGTGCCCGGCGAGGGCGGCCTGACCCGCGGCCCGATCAGACGTCGGACTCGAGGCGGAGCCGCCAGGGCGTCGGTGCGGGGGTGGGAGCGGGGGCGATGGCGGCGATGGCGCGCTCGGCTTCGCGGGCCATCATGACGAGCAGCGACCGGTCGAAATCCCCGGTCAGCGGCGCGCTGTCGGCGATGCAGAGTGCGCCGAGCGCCATGCCCGCCTCGTCATGGATCGGCACGCCCGCGTAGAAGCGGACGAAGGGATCGCGGGTGACGCTGTCGAACTTGGCGAAGCGGGCGTCCTCGCGCGCATCGGGAACGACGAGCGCGCGGCCGCCCTGCTGGATCGTCACCGCGCAGAAGGCGGTGCTGCGCGCGGTCTCGGCGATGCCGAGGCCACGCTCGGCGAGCAGGATCTGCGAGCGTTTGTCGATGATCGAGATCGCCGCATAGGGCCGGTGATAATGATCGCGCACGACGTCGACGATCCGCGCGAGTTCGGTGCTGCCGCGCATCGAAACCGCCCGGCTGCGATCCACGGCAAGTTGCCGCGTCTTCTCCGCGGAGAAAGCATCAAACCATGAACTGACGCGCGGCTCGTTCACCGTGCTCTCCCACCTGTTTCATCAACAACTCCAAGTATCGCAATTGGTTTCCTAACAAAGCAACTGAAAATACCAAGCAAAGCCGGTGGATATCGGCAGCTGTCGTCAGCAGGGGAGAACAAGTCGGCGAAGAATAATCCAATCGAAATGAGGTGAATTCTCGTTAACGGACGATTTACTACGATGACGGCGCGTCGGGCAGGTGGAGGAGGACGGCGAGGCCGGGCTCGGCATCGGCCAGCCGCAGCGTCGCGCCGATCCGCGCCGCGGCCGAGCGTACGACGGCAAGGCCGAGCCCGCTGCCGTCGGGCGCATGGCGGTCGCCGAGCCGGACGAACCGCTCCAGCGCGCGGTCGCGGTCGGCGGCGGCGATGCCGGGTCCGTCGTCGCGCACGGAGAGATCGACGCCGCCGTCGGCGTCGCGGATCGCGACGGTGACGGTGCCGCCGCGCCGGTTGTAGCGGATGCCATTGTCGATGAGGTTGCTGAGGATTTCGACTAATAAGGTGCGGTGGCCGTGCACCCAGGCGGGCGCCGCCGCGGCGTCGAGCTGGAGTTCGACGCCGGCGTCGATCGCCTGGCCGATGCGGCGGCTGATGACGCGGACCGCCACCTCGCGCAGGTCGACGCGTTCGAGCGGCGGCGCGGCGCCCGCCTCCTCGGCGCGGGCGAGCGCGAGCAGCTGGATCAGCAGCCGTTCGAGCCGCGCGGCGGCGGTGGCGATCTCGTCGAGCGCCTCGCGCGAGCCGCGGCGGGCAAGCTCGATCTGCACCTTGAGCACCGACAGCGGCGTGCGCATCTGGTGCGAGGCGTCGGCGGTGAAGCGGCGCGTCGCGGCGGTCGCGGTGTCGAGCTGGGCGAGCAGCCGGTCGAACGCCTCGGCGAGCGGACGCAGTTCGAGCGGCAGCGGGCCGGCGTCGATCGGCGACAGGTCGGGCGCGGCATGGCCCTCGCGCGCCTCGACCGCGCCGCGCAGCCGGGCGAGCGGGCGCAGGCTCCAGCTGAGCGCCGGGCGCAGCAGCAGAATGGCGATGCCGACCAGCGCGAGTTCGCCGCCGAGCAGCGCGATCATCAACCGGCGGCTGAGCGCGCGGCGGCCGTCGAGCGTCTCGGCGACCTGGACGACGACCGGTCGCTCGATGCCGGGCAAGGCGCGGCGGACTTCGGCGATGCGGATGCGCTGGTCGCGATAGTCGGCGAAGCGGAAGCGCGGCTGGTCGATCGCCAGCGCATCGGGGGCGGGGGCGGGAAGGTCGGCATAGCCGGTGAGCAGATCGCCGCCGACCGCGATGCGGTAATAGACGTTGTCGCGTTCGCTGTTCTCCAGCATGCCGAAGGCGGCGGGCGGCAGGTCGAGCGTCACCTCGCCGCGCTCGACCTGCACCGTCTCGGCGATCGCGCCGAGCGCGCCGCCGAGCACGCGGTCGTTGGTGCGCCGCACGACGTCGGCGATCAGCGCCGCGCCCGCAACACCAAGCAGCACCGCGACGCCGAGCAACGGCCCGAGCATCGCGACGAGCAATCGCGTGCGCAAGGCGATGGCGCGGCGCTGATCGCCGACGTCGTGCGGCGCACCAACGACCGCG
>NZ_SCMZ01000085.1:0-8356 GCF_005503285.1 Sphingomonas sp. 2SG | reverse complement strand
CGCGGCGCAGGCGGACGGGCGGAGCTGGCGCGCGCGTGCCGGCGAGGCGGCCAAGCGGATCGCCGAGATGGACAAGCGCGATGCCACGCTCGCTGCCACCGCGGCCGAGGTGGCGGACCGGCCCGCCGCGCTCGCCGCGGCGATCGATGCGCAGGAGGCGGATCACGGCGCCGCGCGCGCCGCCGCCGAAACCGCGGCCGCCGCGGAGCGCGACGCCGAGACGGTGCTGCGCCGCGCCGAAGAGGCGCAACGTCGCGCGATCGAGACGCTCAGCCAGGCGCGCGAGGCGCGCGCCGGCACCACGGCGCGGCTGGAGAATCACGCGCAGCGGCGGGTCGAGCTCGGCCGGCTGGCAGGCGAACGGTTCGAATGTCCGGCGCCGGTGTTGCCCGAACGGCTCGGCTTCGCGGTCGCCGAGGTGCGCGGTCCCGCCGAGGAAGCCGCGACGCACGACCGGCTCACCGCGGATCGCGAGCGGATCGGACCGGTCAACCTCGTCGCCGAGCGCGAACTCGCCGAGCTGGAAGGCGCGAGCCGGACCAATGCCGCCGAGCGCGACGAGCTGGGCCAGGCGGTCAACCGGCTGCGCGGCTCGATCGGCACGCTCAACCGCGAGGGGCGGCAGCGGCTGCTCGCCGCCTTCGCGGCGGTCGACGGCCATTTCCGGCGGTTGTTCAGCACCTTGTTCGACGGCGGCGCGGCGCATCTCGAACTGGTCGATTCGGACGATCCGCTCGAGGCGGGGCTTGAGATCCTCGCGCAGCCGCCGGGCAAGCGGCTGCAATCCTTGACGCTGTTGTCGGGGGGCGAACAGGCGCTGACCGCGGTGGCGCTGATCTTCGCTTTGTTCCTGACGAACCCTGCGCCGATCTGCGTGCTCGACGAGGTCGACGCGCCGCTCGACGACGCCAATATCGAGCGCTTTTGCGACCTGCTCGACCGCATGTCGCGCGAGACCGACACCCGCTATCTGATCGTCACGCACAATGCGGTGACGATGAGCCGGATGCACCGCCTGTTCGGCGTGACGATGGTCGAGCGCGGCGTCAGCCGGCTGGTGTCGGTCGACCTCGGCGGCGCGACGTCGCTGCTGGCAGCGGAATAGCTGGCGCTTGTTCTCGGGTTCTTCCCCCTGCCCCTAAATCCCACGTCACCCCGGACTTGTTCCGGGGTCCACTCTGCGGCGAGGAGGAAGGCTAGAGGGGCGAACATACCCCTGCGGCCCGGTGGACCCCGGAACAAGTCCGGGGTGACGGAGCGGGTTGGGCAACCGAAAGTCAGGCGCGCCGCCCGCGCAACAGGTCGGCGAGCACCCGGCCCGTGTAGAGCAGGCACATCTCCTGATGCACCGCGGCGGCGGCGGGATGATCCGCCTGGATCGCACGGACGGCTTCGACGAACGAACGGTCGGACAGATAGGGCGTGTCGTTGCGGGTCATGGCGCGTTCCTCTTCCATCCCCCTGCCGATCCTGTCTGCACGATGCGGATTGCGGCCGTGTTGCCGGCGATGAAAATCGTGTTTCCACCGCCCCTTGTTCCAAAGGGTCGCGGAACGTATATCGAACGGATGGCCCAGCTCGACACCCGTGAAAAGCTGGCGATCCTCGCCGATGCGGCGAAATATGATGCGTCCTGCGCCTCGTCCGGCACCGCCAAGCGCGACAGCCGCGACGGCAAGGGGCTGGGATCGACCGAGGGCATGGGCATCTGCCACGCCTATGCGCCCGACGGCCGCTGTATCAGCCTGCTCAAGATCCTGCTGACCAACAGCTGTATCTTCGACTGCCATTATTGCATCAACCGCAAGAGCAGCAACGTCCGCCGCGCGCGCTTCACTGCGCAGGAGGTCGTCAACCTCACCATCTCCTTCTACAAGCGCAATTATATCGAAGGGCTGTTCCTTTCCTCGGGCATCATCAAGTCATCGAACTATACGATGGAGCAGATGGTCGAGGTCGCGCGGTCGTTGCGCGAGGATCATCACTTCCGCGGCTATATTCACCTCAAGACGATCCCCGACGCCGATCCCGAGCTGGTGCATCAGGCGGGGCTGTACGCAGATCGCGTCTCGATCAACGTCGAGCTGCCGACGGTCAGCGGGCTGAAGCGGCTCGCGCCCGAAAAGGACGGCGCGCGGATCGAGGGCGCGATGAAGGACGTCAAGACGTCGATCGCCGACAATGGCGATGCCCGCAAGAAATACAAATCGGCGCCGCGCTTTGCCCCCGCCGGCCAGTCGACGCAGATGATCGTCGGCGCCGATGCCGCGACTGACGGCGAGATCGTCACTCGCGCCTCGACGCTCTACGACCGGTTCGGCCTGCGCCGCGTCTATTACAGCGCATTCAGTCCGATCCCCGATGCGAGCACGGTGCTGCCGCTGCAACGCCCGCCGCTGATGCGCGAGCATCGCCTGTATCAGTCCGACTGGCTGATGCGCTTCTACGATTACAGCCCGCACGAGGTGGTCGCCGCGGCGGACGATGCGACCGGCATGCTGCCGCTCGACATCGATCCCAAGCTCGCCTGGGCGCTCAAATTTCGCGAGAGTTTCCCGGTCGACGTCAACCGCGCGCCGCGCGAGATGCTGCTGCGCGTGCCGGGGCTGGGCGTGAAGGCGGTCGACCGGATCGTCGCCAGCCGGCGTTGGCGGCGGCTTCGGCTCGACGATGTCGCGCGACTGACGGTGAGCGTCACGAAAGTGCGGCCGTTCATCGTCGCCGAGGACTGGCGGCCGGTGCAGCTCACCGATCGCGCCGATCTCAAGCCGCTTATCGCGCCCAGGCGCCAGCAGCTCGAATTGTTCGCCGCATGAGAATGACTCACAGGTGAAACGCCCCGCGCCCTCGCCGGTTGGTTGCCGCGAAGGAGATACGATCATGGCGCTGGCGCAGATCTACGCGGACCTGAAACGCGATCACGACAAGCAACGCGATATGTTGAAGCAGCTCGCCGACCTGCAGGGTGCGAGCGACGAGCGGCAGCAGCTGTTCGAGGCGTTCCGCCTCGAAATCCAGAGCCATGCCGCCGCCGAGGAGGAATCGCTCTACGCGACGATGCTGCGCGATCCCGAGCTGCGCGACGATGCGCGCCATTCGGTGAGCGAGCATAAGGAAGTCGACGATCTGCTCGGCGAGATGGCCGACGAGGAGTTCGGTTCGGACGCGTGGAGCGAGAAATTCTTCCACATGCGCCGCCGCTACGAGCATCACATCACCGAGGAAGAGGAAGAGATGTTCCCCGCCGCCGCCGAGGAACTCGACGACAGGACCGAGGCGGAACTCGCGACGATCTACGAGGAGCGCAAGCCCGAGGAGCTGGAGATCGCCAGGGACAATCCGCCCGGCGGCGACGAGCGGGACTGATCCGGCATGCGGTTGGCGACCCTCCCCGCGCCCGACGATTTCGACGCCTGGCGCGATACCGCGCGGGCGCTCGCGGCGGGGGACGTGCCGCCGGACGACGTGGTGTGGCAGGTCGGCGATACCCCCGCCGACCTGTTCGCCGCCGCCGCCGAGGAATCGGCTCCGCCGCCGCCGGTCGGGACGCCGTCGGTGCCGCGCGCCTTCATCGACCTCGCGCGCAGCGTGGTGATGGCGGCCGAGCCCGAGCGGTTCGCCTTGCTCTATACCGTGCTGCACCGGCTGCGCCGCGAACCCAAGCTGATGGAGGATCACGCCGATCCACTGATCCGCAAGCTCGAGGTGATCGCCAAGAATGTCCGCCGCGACATCCACAAGATGCGCGCCTTCCTGCGCTTTCGCGAGGTCGCCGACGACGATGGCGCCAGCCGCTACGTCGCCTGGTTCGAGCCCGAACATCATATCGTCCGCGCCAACGCCGCCTTTTTCGTCAACCGCTTCGCCAGCATGCGCTGGTCGATCCTGACGCCCGAGGTGTCGCTGCACTGGGACGGCAAGGCGCTTTCGGAAGGGCCGGGCGCGAGCAAAGGCGACGCCCCCGACGGCGATCCCACCGAAGAGGTGTGGAAGACCTATTATGCCAGCATCTTCAACCCGGCACGCGTCAAGGTCGGCGCGATGCTGAAGGAGATGCCGCGCAAATATTGGAAGAACATGCCGGAGACGGCGCTGGTCGGGCAATTGATCGCCGGCGCGCAGGCACGGGAGAGCGGGATGATCACCCAGTCACGCGAGGCGCCGACGATCGGCGACAATGTGCAGGCGGCCTGGGCGGCGCTGCGCGACGAGGCCGCGGCGTGCACCCGCTGCCATCTCTACAAACATGCGACGCAGACGGTGTTCGGCGAGGGGCCGGTCGATGCGCAGATGATGTTCGTCGGCGAACAGCCGGGCGATCAGGAGGATCTCGCCGGCACGCCGTTCGTCGGACCGGCGGGGCAGGTGTTCAACCGCGCGATCGCCGCGGCGGAGATCGACCGGTCGCGCGTCTACGTCACCAATGCGGTCAAGCATTTCAAGTTCGAACAGCGCGGCAAGCGCCGCATCCACGCCAAGCCCGATACCGGCGAGATCCAGGCATGCCGCTGGTGGATCGAGCAGGAGCAGATGCTGGTCCGCCCGCAGGTGACGGTGGCGCTCGGCGCGACCGCGGGACGGTCGCTGTTCGGACGGGCGGTGACGATCGGTCGCGAGCGCGGGCAGGCGCTGCGGCTGCCGGAGGGTGGCGAGGCGTGGATCACGGTGCATCCGAGCTATCTCCTCCGCCTGCCCGACCCGGCGCAGAAAGAGGACGAGTTCGCGCGGTTCGTCGAGGATCTGAAGAAGGCGAAGGCGGCGGCGGGGTAGTCCTCCCCGGCACGGGGCGGGCTATCATATATGGACGCTCGTGCGAGCCGGTCGTCTTCCAAGCTTACCTCGTCACCCCGGACTTGTTCCGGGGTCCACCCTGCGGCGAGGAAAAAGGCTTGGCTCGATACCATTCTCCTGCGGCCCCGTGGACCCCGGAACGAGTCCGGGGTGACGAATTTGATAATAGAACCGATCGAACCTCATCACCGCAATCATACGCGATAGCCCTCCCCCTGGCGGGGGAGGATTTGGGTCACATCTCGCGCGCGTCCTGACCCATGCGTTCGCCGGTTTCGAGGGCGTCGATCGCCGCGATATCGTCCTCGTCCAGCGTCAGGTCGAGCGCAGCGAAATTGTCGGTCATATGCTCGGCGTCCGCCGCCTTGGGGATCACCGACAGGCCGTGGGCGAGGTGCCAGGCGATCACCACCTGCGCCGGTGAGCGGCCGTGCTTCTCCGCCACGCGGACGATCGCGCCATCGCGCAGCAGGTCGCCGCCCTGCCCGAGCGGGCTCCACGCTTGCGTCACGATACCGTGCGCGTCGTGATAGGCGCGCTCCTCGCGGCGCTGGTGATAGGGGTGCAGCTCGATCTGGTTGAGCACCGGCGTCACCCCGGTCGCATCGATGATCGCGTCGAGATGCTCGGGGAGGAAGTTGGACACGCCGATCGACCGCGTCTTGCCCGCATCGCGCAAGCCGACCAGCGCCCTCCACGCGTCGACATATTCCCCCTGCCCCGGCGCCGGCCAGTGGATCAGGTACAGATCGACCGCGTCGACCCCGAGCAAAGCGAGGCTTTCGTCGAGCGCCGCCTCGGGATCGCCTTGCCGGTCGTTCCACAATTTGGTGGTGAGGAACGCCGCGCTGCCGTGGACGCCCTCGCCGACGCCGCGCTCGTTGCCGTAGATCGCGGCGGTGTCGATCAGCCGATAGCCGAGGTCGAGCGCGCGGCGCACCACCAGCGGCGCCTGCGGGTCGGGGAGCTTCCAGGTGCCGAGGCCGAGCCGCGGCATCGTGCGGCCGTCGTTGAAGGTGAGGTCATCCATAATGGCACGAGCGCATGGGGTCGCCGCCCGGTTCCCCCTTCCCTTGGCCGCCCCGATCCGCCAAGTCCCGGTCCCATGTTCGAAAAGATCCTGGGCGTTCTCGCCACCTTCACCATCTGGGTGATCTCCAGCGGCGGCTATGTCGGCATCGCGATCCTGATGGCGATAGAGAGCGCGTGCATCCCGCTCCCCTCCGAGATCATCATGCCGTTCGCCGGCTATCTCGTCTCGACCGGGCGGTTCGACCTGATCCTCGCCGCGACGGCGGGCGCGATCGGCTGCAACATCGGCTCGATCGTCGGCTATGAGGTCGGCAAGCGCGGCGGCCGGCCGATGGCCGAGCGCTGGGGCCGCTACGTCCTGATCGGGCCGGGCGAGCTCGACGCCGCCGACCGCTTCTTCGCGCGCTGGGGCAGTCTCGCGGTGCTGATCGGCCGGCTGCTGCCGGTGATCCGCAGCTTCATCGCCTTTCCCGCCGGCGTCGCGCGAATGCGGCTGGTGCCGTTCCACGTCTATACCTTCCTCGGCTCATGGCCGTGGTGCTTCGGCCTCGCCTGGGTCGGCATGAAGCTCGGCGACAAATGGAACAGCGACCCGCGCGTCAAGGCCGCCTTCCACCAGGCCGACCTCCTGATCGGCATCGTGCTGGTCGCGCTGGTCGCCTTCTACATCTGGCACCGGGTGCGCGGGCTCAAGCGTCACGGCTGAGCGCGACGCACCCGCCAGACCAGCCAGCCCAGCATCGGCAGCGCCAGCACCGCCCACACGCCAAAGCCCGCCCATGGCGTCCAGCCGAACCATTCGTTCGGCACGGTGCGCAGACCACCGCGCAGGAAGGCGGGGCGCACCCATTGCCAGATCGGGAAGGTGACGAGCGGCGGCGCGAAGATCTCGGCGGCGGCGATCATGGCGTTGATCGCGATCGACAGCGCCAGCAACAGGCTCATCGCGATCCGTTCGCCGCGGCCGCCGGCGCGCATCCATTCCGCCGCCAGCCCGAGCGCGAGCGGCGCCACCGCCGGGATCAGGAAGCGCGGCCCGGTGGTATTGCCGCCGTCCCAATAGACGTAGGCGGCATTGACCAGCAGCACGATCAGCGCGCTCAGCGTCGCGGCGAGCGCCACCGGCCGCAGCGGCGGACGGCGCAGCCAGTACCACAGGCCGAGCGGCGCCAGCAGCAGCACCGGCGCGACCCAGATCAGCCCGAGCTGGAAGCTGAGCAGCACCGCACGCATCGCATACAAGCGCGGCCAGCCGAGCCCGAACAGCCCCTGATGCATCCCCTCCCAGCCGACGACGCCGGAATAGCCGACGCGGAACGGCGTGCCGAAGGCGACGAAATTGTAGAGCGCGAGCGGCAGCAGCGCGACCACGCCCGCGGCGATCGCGACGCCGGCGAGGCGCAACCGGTCGGGCCGGTCGCGCAGTCGCCAGAGCGCCCAGCCGGCGACCGGCACCGCGGCGAGCACCGCCTGATGCTCCACCACCACCGCCCAGCCGAGCGCCGCGCCGGCGAGCGCCGCCGCGCCGGCACCCTGCGCACCGGGCCGGCTGCCGCGCCAGATCGCCCAGAATGCGATGGCATAGCAATCGGCGACCACGGCATGGCCCAGCAATGTCGTCGACCAGCCCCAGACCGGCGTGCCCAATGCATAGCCCAGCGCAGCGAACAGCCCGGCCGCGACGCTGCCGGTCAGCCCGGCGGCGAGATCGAAGAGCAGCACGGCAGCGAGCGCGGTGAGCAGCGCCGGGCCGATCGCTGCGGCGATGCGGGTGCGCAACCGGAGGTAGCGTTCGAATTCGGGGCCGGCGGGGGCGTTGCCGAATCGTGTCGCGCGCATCCCGGTCGCCGCGTCGGCGATCCACACCGCGGGGAGCGCCATCAGCGTCATGCCCGGTGCCTTGTCGAGATAGGCGTGACCGTCGAAGCTCGCCTTGTCGATCGTCAGAGGAGCGAATTCGTCGATCGTCGCATCGCCATCCTCGACCAGGCTGATCGCGGCGAACATCCGCGTCGCATTATTGGGGTTGAGCTCCCACGAGCCGAACCAGGCGCAGCTGAACCAGACGAGCGCGAACAGCACGATGCGGAGATCACGCATGGGGCGGCGTGATGCCGTCGTTACCGCTGCGACCGGCGGGTCATCAGGGAACGCGCGCCTCTTCGGCCTTGCGTGCCTGATTCTCCTTGCGCGCGGCACGCGCGTTCTGGAGGAAGCAGCCGGTCTGGCCGCTCGCGCCGACCGTCGAGCAGCTGCCCGTGCCGTTGACGCCGACGCCCGCGTCGAGCGTGCCCTGCGCGCGCGCCGCCCAGCTTTCGTTCTGCGGCGTCACCTGGAATTCGCGCAGCTCCTTGGGGACGCGATATTGCTCGCGCGCGCTGCGCCGTTCGCAGATCACGATCTCCTGCCCGTCGTTGTTGGTCGGGCAGCGTTCGTTGCCGTAGAGGACGAGCACGCCGTTCACCGGTGCGCGTTTGGCGACCTCGCCCGGCGTGGCGATCACCCCCGGCTTGGCGGCGGCGGGGCCGGCGGG
>NZ_SCMZ01000084.1:0-8852 GCF_005503285.1 Sphingomonas sp. 2SG | reverse complement strand
GACAGGATCTTGGCGCCCTCGTTGGCGATCAGGCCGCGGATCGCGCTTTTCACCGCCTCCGCCGACACCGCGTCGCCGCCGTCCGCCGCCACCGCCGAAATCGCTGCTGCCGCCGCCGAAATCGTCGCGCTTGTCGCGACCACGTCCGCCACGATTGCCGCGGCCACCTTTGTCGTAACCCATAACCCTATTCGTCTTCCCGGTTCGCCCGCATCCAATCCGTGACAAGAACCCGTGCGCCGGACGACGAACGCGAGCCCTCGGGCGCGAAACCTATTGCGCCTTGGGAATCGTCATAGCGCAGAAAACAAGTCCCCGCGAATGAATTCGTCGCAATCGTCTGCCATTCCATGCCGAATACCGGCCCCGGCGCGACCCGCCACAGCAATGGCGCGGATTTCCGGCCGATGACGCTTAATCGTTGAGCATCCTGGCGTTGCGGCGTAGGGCGCTGGCATGACCGTACACTTCCACGAGGAAGACCTCCCCGCCGACGTCTTCGCTCCCGACGCCTCGATCGCCGTCGATACCGAGACGATGGGCCTCATCACGCCGCGCGACCGACTGTGCGTCGTACAATTGTCCGATGGCGGCCCCGACGAACATCTCGTCCGTTTCGGTCCGACCAGCGACTATGCTGCGCCGAACCTCAAGGCGGTGCTCGCCGATCCCGGCCGCGTGAAACTCTACCATTACGGCCGCTTCGATATCGCCGCGCTCCAGCATTACCTCGGCATCGTCGCAGCGCCCGCCTACGATACCAAGATCGCGTCGCGACTGATCCGCACCTACACCGATCGTCACGGCCTCAAGGAACTGGTGCGCGAACTGCTCGGCCAGGAACTCAGCAAGCAGCAGCAATCGTCCGACTGGGGCGCACCAGAATTGTCCGACGCGCAGAAGGACTATGCGGCGAGCGACGTGCGCTTCCTCCATCGCCTGCAGGCCGAGCTCAACCGCCGGCTCGAACGCGAGGGCCGGATGGAGATGGCGCAGGCCTGTTTCGACTTCCTGCCGACCCGCGCCGCGCTGGATCTCGCCGGCTGGCCCGAGATCGACATCTTCGCCCATGCCTGAGGCCCGGCGGTGAGCGCCCCGACCGCACGCCAGACGCGTTCGGCGCGGCAGCGCTGGGCCGCGCCCGGCGGCCGGCAGGACCGGATCGTCACGCTGCTCAACACCGGGTTGCCGATCGGCATCGGCGTGCTCGCCGCCTTCCTTGTGCTGGCGCCGCTGACCGCCGCCAACGAAGTGTCGTTCGTCCTCGACAAGAACAAGGTGGAGGTCGCCAAGGAGCGGCTGAAGCTGCAGGCGGCGACCTATCGCGGCCAGGACGACAAGGGGCAGGCGTTTGCGCTCAACGCCGGCACCGCGGTGCAGCAGAGCAGCAGCGTGCCGATCGTCCAGATCAACCGCATGACCGCCGATCTCGCGCTCGACGACGGGCCGGCGACGCTGCGCGCCGACAAGGGCCGCTACGACCTCAACACCGAGCAGATGAAGGTCGACGGCCCGATCGCCTTCCGCGCCGCCAACGGCTACCGACTCGACACGAGCGACGCGACGATCGACTTGAAAACCAAGACGATGCGCAGCGGCGGCAAGGTGACGGGCACGGTGCCGCAGGGCAATTTCAGCGCCAATGCGCTGACCGCCGACCTGGCTGGCCGCACCGTGCGCCTCAGCGGCAATGCCCGCTTGCGGATCGTGCCGCGACGGGCGAAATAGCCCGCCATGCGCACCCCCCTCCTCGCCGTCGCCCTGCTCGCCGCCCCGCTGGCGGCGCAGACGGCGCATAATTCCAACGCCCCGATCGATTTCGGCGCCGACCATATCGAATTGCAGGACAAGGCGAATCGCGGCGTGCTGTCGGGCAACGTCTCGGTCCGCCAGGCCGAGATGACGCTCAACTCGGCGCGGATGACGGTCAGCTATACCGGTCAGGTGGTCGGCGGCAGCCCGCAGGTGTCGCGGATCGATGCGAGCGGCGGCGTCACCGTCCGCCGCCCCGACCAGACCGCCAAGAGCCAATATGCGATTTACGACCTCAATCGCCGGGTCATCACGATGCTGGGCGCGGTGACGCTGACGCAGGGCGGCAATACGGTCAACGGCGGCCGCCTGACGATCAACCTCGACACCGGCCGTGCCGTGGTCGACGGCAATTCGGTCCGCGGCTCCAGCGGCGCCGCCCCCGGCAGCACCACCACCACCGCGCCCAGCGGCCGCGTCACCGGCACCTTCTCGGTCCCCAAGCGGGACTGAGGCGGGCGAGGCCGATCCGCGGCACGCCGGCACGGGGCCCGGGGCCAGCTAAAGGGTCTTCCCTCGCGCCCGTCTCCGCGCCATGACGCAACGGCATGCACGAAGCCTGCCAAGGCTTTGCCACTCTTTTGATGCGAGGCATCGAGCCCATGGACGCCGCCGTTTCCGACCTCCAGACCGCCGAGCCGATCCACGAGCCGCCCGCCAATCGCGGGCTGCAGGCGATTTCGATCGCCAAATCCTACGACAAGCGCGTCGTCCTCACCGACGTGTCGGTCTCGGTCGACCGTGGCGAGGTGGTCGGCCTGCTCGGCCCCAACGGCGCCGGCAAAACGACCTGCTTCTATTCGGTGATGGGCCTGGTGAAGCCCGATTCGGGCCGGATCATGCTCGACGGCGAGGATATCACCAAGCTGCCGATGTACCGCCGCGCGATCCTCGGCCTCGGCTATCTACCGCAGGAGACGAGCATCTTCCGCGGCCTGTCGATCGAGAAGAACATCGGCGCGGTGCTCGAACTGTCCGAGCCCGATCCCGCGGCGCGCCCCGCCAAGCTCGACAAATTGCTCGACGAATTCGGCCTCACCCGGTTGCGCGCCAGTCCGGCGATGGCCTTGTCCGGCGGTGAACGCCGCCGCGCCGAGATCGCCCGCGCGCTTGCCGCCGACCCGTCGATCATGCTGCTCGACGAACCCTTCGCAGGCATCGATCCGATCTCGATCGCCGACATCCGCGATCTGGTGAAGGACCTCAAGCGCCGCGACATCGGCGTGCTGATCACCGACCATAACGTGCGCGAGACGCTCGACATCGTCGACCGCGCCTATATCATCTACGACGGGCGCGTGCTGTTCGCCGGCAGCCCCGAGGAACTCGTCGCCGACGCCAACGTCCGCCGCCTGTACCTCGGCGAGGGCTTCTCGCTCTAGCCTATGGCCGGGGTCCCGCCTTGTTCCGTCACGGCGCGGGAAGAAGCGGTGTCATGAGCCTCGCGCCCCGTCTTGACCTGCGCCAGTCGCAATCGCTGGTGATGACGCCGCAGCTCCAGCAGGCGATCAAGCTGCTGGCGCTGTCCAACCTTGAGATCGAGGGCTTCATCGCCGAGGAGGTCGAGAAGAACCCGCTGCTCGAGGCCGCGCAGACCGACGAGATCGTCCGCCCCGAACGCGTCGAGCGCGACGAGCCCGCCGGCGCCGACGAACTGGTCAGCGGCGCCGCCGCCGCCGATCCGCTCGACGTCGATTACGCCACCGAAAGCCACCAGCAGGACAGCGTCGCCGACGGCGGCGGCGGCTTCGACGGCGCATTGTCGATGACCGGCGGCAGCGCCGGCGGCGGCCTGGGCGGTGAGGACGGGCTCGACTTCGATTCGTTCGCGCAAGGGGACGGCACGCTCGCCGATCATCTGCTCGCGCAGGCCGGCACGGTGATCGACGGCGCCGACTGGTTCATCGCCCAGCATCTGATCGACCAGATCGACGAGGCGGGCTATCTCACCGTCCCGCTGCTCGACATCGCCAACCGGCTCGGCACCGCACTCGCCCGCGTCGAGCACGTGCTGCACCAGATCCAGACGCTCGACCCGACCGGCGTCGGCGCCCGCGACCTTGCGGAGTGTATCGCGCTCCAGGCGCGCGAGGCGGACCGCTACGATCCCTGCATGGCGCGGCTGATCGACAATCTCGACCTGCTCGCGCGCGGCGAGCTCGCCCGGCTCAAGCGGATGTGCGGCGTCGACGACGAGGACATGGCGGACATGATCCGCGAGTTGCGCGGCTACGATCCCAAGCCCGGTTGCCGCTACGGCGGCGAACCGGCGCTGGCAGTCACTCCCGATCTGTTCGTCGCCCGGACCAAGGCGGGCTGGGGCATCGAACTCAACGCCGCGACGCTGCCGCGCGTCCTCGTCAACCGCCGCTATTACGACGAACTCAGCCACGGCCCGCAGGACAAGACCGCCAAGGCCTGGCTGTCCGATGCGCTCGCCTCGGCCAATTGGCTGATCAAGGCGCTCGACCAGCGCCAGCGGACGATCATCAAGGTCGCCACCGAGATCGTCAAGCAACAGGAAGCCTTCTTCCTCAAGGGCGTCGCGCATCTCAAGCCGATGACGCTCGCCAAGGTCGCCGAGGCGATCGAGATGCACGAATCGACGGTCAGCCGCGTGACGAGCAACAAATATCTCAGCTGCGCGCGCGGCGTGTTCGAGCTGAAGTATTTCTTCACCTCGGCGATCCAGGCGGCGGACGGCGGCGACGCGGTGTCGGCGGAGGCGGTGAAAAGCGCGATCCGCGGCCTGATCGCCAACGAGGGCGCCAAGATCCTGTCCGACGATACGTTGGTCGAACTGCTGCAGGCCAAGGGCTTCGACATCGCTCGTCGCACCGTCGCCAAATACCGCGAGGCGATGGGCATCGGCAGCTCGGTCCAGCGCCGCCGCGCGCGGACGCTGGAGGGGACGGGCTAACAACCTCGTCACCCCGGGTCGAGCCCGGGGTGACGATAGAAAGGTCGTTGCGTCGCTACGCCACCGAATCAAACAGGTCACGCCAGTCGGGATTGCCGCGTTCGATCAGCACGAACTTCCACTCCCGGCGCCAGCGCTTCAGCCGCTTCTCATGGGCGATACATGCTTCGATGGTGTCGCCGTGTTCCGCCCAGACGAGCCGGTGCAGGCCATAACGCCGGCAAAAGTCGGATCCGTCCCCGGTTCGATGCTGGTGAATACGTGCTGCCAGATGCGCAGTAACGCCGACGTACATGGCGCCGCGATAGCGATCGCTTATGATATAGACCCAGCCGCCACGACCATCAGCCATGGCCCAACGTGAAAACGGCAAGCGTCACGGTCAATTCGCGATCGCTAAAGCTCTCGCCGGCTATGACAAATCCCCGTCACCCCGGCCTTGAGCCGGGGTCCCGCTTTTGATCCCGCCCGACAACACGCAAAAGCGGGATGCCGGACCAAGCCCGGCATGACGGGCGCGGGGCTCAATCGTCCTCGTCCTCGAACCCCACCAATGCCAGCGCGCGCGCCTTCATCTGGCGCTGTTCGCACCAATGGACCAGCGCTTCCTCGCGACCGTGCGTCACCCACACCTCCTTGGGCGCGATCTCCGACAGCGTGTCGGTGAGTTCGTCCCAGTCGGCATGGTCGGACAGGATCAGCGGCAGCTCGATGTTCTTCTGCACCGCGCGCTGCCGCACGCGCATCCAGCCGCTCGCCATCGCGGTGATCGGATCGGGCAACCGCCGCGACCAGCGGTCGTTGAGCGCCCCCGGCGGGCACATCACGACATGCCCCGCCATATCGGCCTTCTTCGCGTCGGCGACCGGCAGCAGTTCGCCGAGGCGCACGCCATGCTCCTGATACAGGTCGCACAGCCGTTGCAGCGCGCCATGGATGTAGATCGGTGCGTCGTGACCCCGCGCGCGCAGCTCGGCGATCACCCGCTGCGCCTTGCCGAGCGCATAGGCGCCGACCAGCACGCAGCGATCGGGATTGGCGTGCAGTCGCGCGATCAATTTGTCGATCTCGTCGCCGGTGTCGGGATGGCGGAACACCGGCAGCGCGAAGGTCGCCTCGGTGACGAAGACGTCGCATTTGACCGGCTCGAACGGCGTACAGGTCGGGTCGGCGCGGCGCTTGTAGTCGCCGGACACGACGACGCGCTCGCCGCGATAGTCGAGCACGATCTGTGCCGAGCCGAGCACGTGTCCGGCGGGGACGAAACCGACGGCCACCTCGCCCATGCGGATGCTCTCGCCGTAAGCGACGGGATGGCCCGCCTGTTCGCCATAGCGTGCGTCCATGATCGCCAGCGTCTCGGGCGTCGCCCAGACCGCGCCGTGACCGCCGCGCGCGTGATCGGCATGGCCGTGCGTCACCAGCGCGCGCGCCTCGGGCTCGGAGGGGTCGATCCACGCGTCCGCGGGCCTGACGTAGATGCCATGCGGATGCGGTTCCAGCCAGTCGCCCAATCGTGCCATGCTACCTATATGGTTGGGATGACATCCGGTTCCCCCTCACCCTTCGTCGGCACGACCGGCCCTTCCCTCTCCCGTCGGGATAGGGAGGGAAGCGCCCGGCGCCAAAAGGGTGGGGGTGAATCGTCTTGAGCGACCTTCCCGAGCCTCTCGCCCAATGGTTCGCCACCCGCGGGTGGCGCCCGCGCCGCCACCAGCTCGACATGCTGCGCGAAGGCCGCGCCGGCCGTCACGCGCTGCTCGTCGCCACCACCGGCGCGGGTAAGACGCTCGCCGGCTTCCTGCCCACGCTCGCCGAGCTGATCGAAGCGCCGACCGAAGGGCTCCACACGCTCTACGTCTCGCCGCTCAAGGCGCTGGCGGTCGACATCCAGCGCAATCTCGTCACGCCGATCGACGAGATGGGCCTGTCGCTGCGCGTCGAGACGCGCACCGGTGACACGCCGAGCGACCGCAAGGCACGCCAGCGTATCCGCCCGCCGCAGATCCTGCTCACCACCCCCGAATCGCTGTCGCTGCTGCTGAGTTATCCCGACAGCTTCACGATGTTCGAAGGGCTGCGAACGATCGTCATCGACGAGGTCCACGCCTTCGCCACCGGCAAGCGCGGCGATCTCCTGTCGCTGTGCATGGCGCGGCTCCAACGGATCAGCCCCGGCCTGCGCCGCGTCGCGCTGTCGGCGACGGTGGCGGACGGCGACGGCTATCGCGCCTGGCTCGCGCCCGACGGCGATATCGATCAGGTCGCGATGGTCCAGGGCGAACCCGGCGCCGATCCCAATATCGCGATCCTGCTGCCCGAGGATCGCGTGCCCTGGTCGGGTCATTCGGGCCGCTATGCCGCCGAACAGGTCATGGCCGAGATCGAGCTGCACAAGACCTCGATCATCTTCTGCAACACGCGCAGCCTCGCCGAGCTGATCTTTCAGGATCTGTGGAAGGTCAACACGTTGAGCCTGCCGATCGGCGTCCATCACGGCAGCCTCGCGCTGGAGGCGCGGCGCAAGGTGGAGGGCGCGATGGCCTCCGGCCGGTTGCGCGCGCTGGTCGCCACCGCCAGCCTCGACCTCGGCGTCGACTGGGGCGACGTCGACTGCGTCATCCAGATGGGCGCGCCCAAGGGCTCGTCGCGGCTGCTCCAGCGCATCGGCCGCGCCAACCACCGGCTGGACGAGGCGTCGGAGGCGATCCTCGTCCCCGGCAACCGCTTCGAATATCTCGAGGCGCGCGCCGCGCTCGACGCGGTTGAGGCGGGCGAGCTCGACCCCGACCTGTTCCGCCCCGGCGCGCTCGACGTGCTTGCGCAGCATGTCATGGCGATGGCCTGCGCCGCGCCGTTCGAGCAGGCGGCGCTGCTCGACGAGGTGCGGTCCGCCCTTCCTTACTCGGCGCTGACTGACGAGACGTTCGATCGCGTCCTCGGCTTCATCCGCGACGGCGGCTACAGCCTCAAGGCGTACGACCGCTTCAAGCGGCTGACACAGGAGGCGGACGGCCTGTGGCGTGTCAGCCATCCGAAGTTCGTGACGCAGCACCGGCTCAACGCCGGCATCATCGTCGAGGCGACGATGCTCAACGTCCGCTTCAAGAACGGTCGCAATCTCGGCAAGGTCGAGGAGGGCTTCGCCGCGCAGCTCAGCCCCGGCGACACCTTCTTCTTCGCCGGCCTCAGTTGCGAGGTGCAGAAGATCGACACCGAGGATCTGATCGTCCGCGCCTCGTCCAAGCCGGCGCGCATCCCGACCTATGGCGGCAGCCGCATGCCGCTGTCGACCAACCTCGCCGATCGCGTGCGCGGCTTCCTCGCCGATCCGACGCAATGGACGCGCTTCCCCGACGACGTGCGCGAATGGCTGGAATTCCAGGCGAAACGCTCCGCTTTGCCCCGCCCCGGCCAGCTCCTCGTCGAAACATTCCCCCGCGAGGGGCGCAACTATATGGTCGCCTATAGTTTCGAAGGCTGGAACGCGCATCAGTCGCTCGGCATGCTGATCACCCGACGCATGGAGGCGGAGGGGCTGAAGCCTTTGGGTTTCGTCGCCAACGATTATGCCCTTGCGGTCTATGGTATCGAGAAGATCACCGACCCCGCCGCCTTGTTCAGTCCCGACATCCTCGAACACGAATTCGTCGACTGGGTGCAGCAATCGCATCTGCTCAAGCGCGCGTTCCGCGAGGTCGCGGTGATCGGCGGGCTCGTCGAGCGGCAGCATCCCGGCAAGCGCAAGACCGGGCGGCAGGTGACCTTTTCGACCGACCTGATCTACGACGTGTTGCGCAAATACGAGCCGACGCATCTGCTGCTCCAGGCGGCGTGGGACGATGCCCGCGCCCGCATGACCGACGTCGGGCGTCTCGCCGGCCTGCTCGATCGGGCGGCGGAGACGATGCTCCACGTCGATCTCGAGCGCGTCACGCCGCTGGCGGTGCCGGTATTGACGCTGATCGGCCGAGAGAAGGTGTCGACCGGATCGGCCGACGACCATCTGCTGATCGAGGCGGAGGCGCTGGCGGCGGAAGCGATGCGGATCGATTGACCAAATCCTCCCCCGCCAGGGGGAGGGGGACCCTGGCCCTTATAAACATCCCCGAGCCCACGA